>JBLNCU010000036.1:0-3747 GCA_050260935.1 Bacillota bacterium | reverse complement strand
TTTCAGCCCCTCCGCCAATTGGGGCAAACATCGTTGAATCTCCCCTTTCAGAACACTTAACCTCCAGACAAAGATTCCGCCGTTCCATAAATACTCTTTACTTTGAAAGTATTCTTCCGCTATTTCCGGCGGGGGCTTTTCCTTAAAAGCCGCCACCCTATGGTACGGCAAATTCCCCACCGAACCCAACTTTTCCCCTAATTGAATATAGCCGAATCCGCGCTCCGGCCTGGTGGGAGTCATCCCGTAAATTACCCCCGCCAGTTGGTTTCCGGCAATGCTAAAGCCGGCCCGCAGCGCCCGGCGGAGTTCATCCTCGTTAAGTATTAAGGAATCGCTTGGTAAAAAAGCGACGACCGGATCCTCATCCTGAATATGCCTGCCAATATATGTGGCGGCCAGTCCCACACAAGGAGCGGTATTGCGTCCTTCCGGTTCTATTAAAATATTGCGCTCCGGAATGAACGGCAATTGCCCTTTGATTTCAGCAACATAATTACTGTTCACAACCACATATATCCGTTCAACCACGGTTAATGGGCGAATGCGGGCAACCGACTCCTGGAGCAAGGACTGGCCATCCCGGAACGTCAACAATTGCTTGGGATGATTGCCCCGGCTTAGCGGCCACAATCTCTCGCCCCGGCCGCCGGCCATGATTACCAAAACCGGCTGGCTCATCTTCCACAACCCGCCAGACAAAGATAATAGTCGAGCAAAATAGCTGAAACTTCTTTTCTGGTGAATTCCTCCGGGAGGGCAATACCGGCGCCCAACATTTCCCGGACTTTGGTCCCGCTTAAGAAGAGCAAATCCGCGCCCTGATGGGGACAGGTTTTGGCTGAGGCCATGTTGCCGCATTTCCGGCAGTAAAAGGTATTTTCAAATTTGAGGATGGTAATCCCGATTTCCTCCGGGGTAAATCGGTCGAAGATTCTTTGGGCATCATAGGTCCCGTAATAATTGCCTACCCCGGCGTGATCCCGGCCGACGATAAAATGGGAACAACCGTAATTTTTACGGACGATGGCATGAAAAACCGCTTCTTTCGGCCCGGCGTACCTCATAGCCGCCGGAAAAACACTTAACAATACCCGGGAGGCGGGATAGTAATCTTTTATTAAAGCTTTATAGCACTCCATCCGGACTTCGGCCGGAATATCACCGGTCTTGGTGAAACCTATCAACGGGTGGATCAAAAGTCCATCTACCATTTCCAGAGCTGTCTTCTGGAGATATTCGTGGGCGCGGTGAATGGGATTGCGGGTTTGAAAAGCGACTACCGTTTTCCAGCCGCGCCTATCAAACTCTTCCCTGGTGTCCCGGGGGGATAGATAGTAAGGAGCTAGATTCTTGAGAGGGGCCTTCCTTACCGCTTTGATTTTTCCGCCAAGCAACACCTCCCCCTTGCTAAATAAATAAGCTACTCCGGGATGGTTGGGATCAAGGGTCCCGAAGACGGAAAGGGCTTCCTCTTCTTTATCCCGGGAAAACTTCTCTTCCAGGAACAAGATCCCGGTCAATTCCCCCGCCCGGTTTATTAAGGCGACTTCCTCGCCCTCCCGGTAAATCTCCGCTCTCTCAGAGTCAATACTTAAAACAATGGGAATGGTCCAGATAAAACCGGAGGCTAAACGGCTTCCGGTGATGATAGATTGGTAATCCCGCCGGCAAAGAAAGCCGGACAATGGACTATAGGCGCCGTTGGCGATTAAATCCAAGTCGGACTCTTCAACTTCATCAACCATCACTTTTGGTGACAAGTTAAGCCGCTTTTGATAATATTCCTCTTCCTTGAGTGTTAAAAATGATTCGCCTAAAAAACCGCCGTGAGGTATGGTCAAACGTATAACCCCTTTCCTTTTTATAGGTGTGCTATAGTCTATGAAAAAAGGGCTGAGGCTGACAATGACCTTTATAAGTTGCATTAAATACCTGATATACATCTAGGCTTCCATGCCGGTCTTTGTTTAATGATGTCGCGGCAGTCGAGTTAATTCGCTCCCTTTATCAACCCTTGTCGCAGATTACCGAAGCGCTTTCGGACACCATGATGCTGGCGGGGAGCGAGGCTTATTCCGGGTCGCTGAGCTTCTACAACTCGTTCCCAAAATGCGATGCGCTCCAAGGTCTAAAAGCGGAGACGATTTATAAAGATCTCCTGGCCCGTTTCCCGGCTAAAGCAAAAAAAGAGACCGCCGCCACTAAGGAAGGATAATTTAAATTTTATCCGGTTTTAAAAGCGACCCTCCTCTGAGATTAATTTTAAATCCAGGGAGGGTTTATTTTTGGGTCTTTGAGAGTTGGTTCCGGGTCTCCGAGAGTCGGCGTTGAGTCTTTGAGATCCGGTTCCGGGTCTCCGAAAGTCGGTTTTGAGTCTTTGAGAGTTGGTTCCGAGTCTCCGAGAGCCGGTTTTGAATCTTTTAGATCCGGTTCCAAGTCTCCGAGAGTCGGCGCTGAGTCTTTTAGATCCGGTTCCGGGTCTCCGAGAGTCGGTTTTGAGTCTTTGAGAGTCGGTTTCGTTTTTCTGAAAATCGGGGTGTAAAAAAGAAGACGATAATAAGGAGGTTATCGTCGGTCAAATCAAAAATTCCGACCTCGAACACGGATGTGAGAGGATATGAAGGTTTTAGAGTTTGAAATGGAGGAGCGAGATAGACAGAACTTACCTCCCACTATTTCGCCGGAAAGAAGGAAAAAGGATTGGGTTGCGACAGCGTTGGGAAAGAAACGAACCATGAAGATATGCCGCCTAAATATACTCTTTCATCCCTTTTTCCTTTAACAACTCCACTATATCCTTGACGTTCTGGGCCTGATCCTTGGGGCAGATCAAAACAGCGTCGTTGGTGGCGGCGATTATTAAACCGTCGATATTGATAGTGGCAATGAGTTGATCTGTTCCATATATAATGGAGTTTTTTGAGTTAATGCCGAGATGATTGGCTTTCACGATATTGCCGTTTTCATCGGAAGGGAAAATCGCCCCCAGAGCATCCCAACTACCCACATCGTTCCAGCCGAAGTCGCCGGGGATTACCAAAACTTCGTCGCTTCGTTCCAGGATGCCGTAATCGATGGAGATGTTCTGAAGTCCGGGGTATATTTTGGCAACCATCTCCTCTTCTTGAGCCGTCCCCAGGTAATCATAAATCTCCAGCATGCTTTTGTATAGCCTGGGGAGATAACGCTGGAAGTTATTTAAAATAACCGACACTTTCCAGACGAACATACCGCTGTTCCAGAGGTAATTACCGGAGGCCACGTACTCCTTGGCCTTTTCAAAGACGGGTTTTTCAACGAATTCTTTGACCTCGTAGGTATTGGCCGGCAGATTAGCGGAGGTTGCTTTTTGATAATTAATATAGCCATAGCCGGTGGCCGGAAAGGTCGGTTTGATCCCGATGGTAATCAGGCGATCGGTTGCGGCAGCCGCCTCGCAGGTTTTGCCGAGAATAGCCCGGAAGCCTTCGACATCGCTAAAATAATGATCCGACGGCAGCACCGCCATGACCGAATCGCCGTATTTCTTCCGGATGAAGAGCGCCGCGTAGAGGATACAGGCGGCGGTATTCCGGCCGACCGGTTCCTTCAAAACGTTTTCCCGGGGGACCTGTTCGAGGAGGATCTTGTTCAACAAGCCGGCCTGGGCTTTGTTGGTGACGATGATTGTATTCTCTAAAGGAATAACATTCTCGTAGCGGAGAATTGTATCGTTGAGCATGATGTCGTTGCCGCTCAAATTTA
>JBLNCU010000035.1:0-26244 GCA_050260935.1 Bacillota bacterium | reverse complement strand
CCGTAATAGTTCTACCATTGAGCCGGAAATATTTCGAAGAGCCTCCATTTTTATCACCTCTTCTTAAACTTCTAATACATTTTATGAAAGCTTAATCCAAAAGGTTTCCGTTTTTATTACTAAAGTATTATAAATTATTACATAAAAACCATAACCATATGGTTTAATATTACAGATAATACGGGTTAAAAATTACTCTTTTAAGGGGATTCGGGCCTAATGAACAATCCAGATTTACCTTCCCGGGCATATATTAGAGATATATCTTTCCGTTTATGGGTTTGCCACAATTTGAGACAATATTAACAATGTGGCATAGCCTTTGAAAAAGGAGCACTTAAAGGATGTTCAATAATGAAAGACTTACACAGGTTTACCAATCAGCCAAAGAATTATCATTCAACAACTTCTCCCGTATTGTTCTGTTTAGCGATTGTCACCGGGGAGACAACAGCCGGGCGGATGATTTTGTACCTGTTGAACCGGTTTTTTTAACGGCGCTGAAACATTATTACTCTTTGGGGTATACCTATATCGAACTTGGGGATGCCGACGAGCTCTGGCAATTTCGGGACTTTTCGAAAATTGTCTCCGCCCATCAGGAAGTCTTTAAATTGCTGCGTAAATTGCAACTCCAACAACGTTACTACAGCATCTGGGGTAATCATGACATTTTTAAAAAGGACCGGACTTTCTGGGAGAGCCTGCGGCTTAAAGACGGCGATCGGCTATTGTGCGGGTTTGAATCCCGTGAAGGTATAATTCTCCGTCATCTAGAAACCGGATCCCAAATCCTCCTGGTTCACGGCCATCAAGTAGACCCCCCTAATGATCGATTCTGGCCGCTAAACTGCCTTTTATCCCGGTATCTCTGGCGGCCGCTGGAGATACATTTAGGAATCCCCGATCCAAGCAGTCCGGCCAAGAACCACCGCCGGAAAAACACTATTGAAAAACGGATTATTGAGTGGGTCAAGCAAAAACAACAAGCAGTTATTGCGGGCCATACCCACCTGCCGGTTTTCCCTTCGATTAATGAACCTCCCTATTTCAATTGCGGCGGTTGCATCCATCCCGATGGATTAACTGCGATTGAAATTACCAACGGAAAGATCGCGCTGGTCAAATGGTATGCCCAGCAGAGAAATGAAGAAATTTCGCGGGTTTATAAAGATTATCTAGCCGGTCCCGAACTATTGAGCGGCTTTTTCCGGAAACCGTTCCGGAACGCGCTACCGTAAATTGTATTTAATATTCGAACCGCTCTTCTCCGGCAGAACCAATGTCAGGAGCAGCAAGACTACCGAGAGTACCACGACCAACTTAAATACAACTATCAGGCCAACGACGTCGGCCAAAGCTCCGAAAATCAGCACTCCTAAGGCTGAGAGGCCGGAAGTCAAACCAAGGACAAGCCCTGATGCTAATCCGATATGACCGGGAATCAACTCCAGGGCAATGACGGTGGTAATACCAGCGGTAGCAATCAAAGCGAACCCGGTCAATGAAGCCATCACCACACTCATAACCCCAGTTGTATAAGGAAATAGCCAAAGTGGTGGTATTACCATCAAGAAACAGCCTAAAAGAACTTTTTTCCGCCCCCACCTGTCGGCCAGCGGACCGGCAATGGCGGAGCCCAGAACACCGGCCAGCAGGAATCCGCTTAGGCTTAACCCGGCCAACGCCTGGCTTCCCTTATGATAACCGCTGAAATAGAGCGGCACAAAAGTGGTCACACAATTGTAAATTACCGAGCGCATGGTAACCACCAGCAGTAAAATTATTATTGCGCCCCAAGCCATTGTTTCAGTGTTTATGTCCACGGCAGTTTGTTGGCAATCCAGTTCCCGTTTCCGGCCCAAGTCCCTTATTGACGGCAGATTGTAAAAAATAAGCGCCGTAGTCATTAAGACCGGAACGAACAGCCATAATAAACCTTTCAGACCACTTAAAGCCAGCAAAAAAGTGGCCGTTATGGGGCCCAGGCCGGCGCCCAGATTACCCCCGATGGCATAGATCGACTGGGCAGCAGCCTGGCGTTTCCCGCTAATCATAAAAGACTGCTTGGCCCCCTCCGGATGGTAAGCCGCCAGGCCAACACCGCACAACAAGATTCCCGCCAAGACCAGGCCATACGCTTGGGTCACCCCGGTCAGAACTATTCCGCCCGCCAGTATACAGCCAAACGGCATCAGCCAACGGCAGGGGATCCGGTCGGAGACAATTCCAAACAACGGTTGTAGCAAGGATGAACTGAGATTAAAGATCAGGACAATCTGGCCAATAACCGTATAAGTAAGGTAGAACTGGTTTTTGAAGATCGGCAGTAACATTGGAAAAACACCGCCGCACAAGTCGACTATTGCATGGCCCAGGCTGATTAAAAATAACAAGAGATACGGCACTTCATTTACCTTCACTTTCTTTGAGAGCTATAGGTATGGTTAATGAAACCAGCAGGTTTAACTGCTTATTAGTGAATACCCCGTTTTAAAAATTACCTGCTAGCTAGACTAATTCTCTGCTATTAGAAGAATCCCTTTTAAAGCCTCCATTTTAATACAATGTGGGAGCCCCGTCCGAAAATAACCTATACTGGAAAGAGTAAGAGTTTAATGGTAAACTATGGCTGTGAAATTAAGCATCTGGAAATGGCCGTCTAATAAAGAAGGAGATGTTTTTTTATGACTAAGCCGAAGGTTTTAAGCGGGATATGGATATTAACTAAAGGAACTGCTATTTCAGTGGCTGCTATGATCGGTCTGATGATGGGCGGTTTTTTAGCCTCAGTATTGGGGATAAACAGGCCTGCCATGCCGGAGAATTTTAAACCGGAAGAAATGGCGATCTACAAAATGATCTGCGGAATATTCTTCTACACTTTCCTTGGTTGTTTTTTTAGCTTTTTGCGGCAGAAAAAGACCACTACTTTCTGGCTGGTTTTTTTCTTCAATTTTGCAGTGGTGAATTTATTAAATGTAATTGAAGCTACGTATTTTACAACTATGGTTCTATTCCCGTATAGCTTATTTAGCGGATTAGGGGAAAGCCTTTTTCTAGCATTAGGTGTAGCATTTCTATTCATCCCTAAGACTTCCGGCCCAAATCTTCAGCATGAATTTAAAGAGTGGGTTTCCAGTTTCAAAACCGCCCCGGCTATGCCTCTGGTAATTTCCTGGTTATCATTCGTGATTATCTATTACACGGTCGGCTGGATTATCGCTCCGATTGTTATGCCGTATTACCAATCCAACTCATTCGGGCTTCAATTACCGTCCATACCGACGATTATTATTGTTCAGCTTGGGCGGGGAGCCCTGTTACTGCTCTTCTCACTGCCTTTGATAGCGCTTTGGAAAAAGGGGCGTCTCTCCTTTTTCCTCTGCTTCGGTCTGCTTCTTTTTTATAAAGATGTGGTCCTGGGATTGCTGGGCGCCTCCTGGCTTCCTTGGTTAATCCGGATCGTCCACGGACTGGAATTAACAGTTGATTCATTTCTCCTGGCCGGGGTATACTCCTGGCTGCTGGTTACCAAAAAGGCCGGGGATAAAGCGGATAATGAGACCCAAATACGCTTAATATATTAGCTCTCAACCAACAAATATTTTTCACAAAGAAGTGTTTGATGATTAAAGCAAAATGTTTCCGGTAAGGCAAACGCCGACAATGGGTGAAATCATTGCTTCTTACAATCCTTTTGTATTTCGTCATTCCAACCTTCTGGCATTGCGGAGCATTCGCGGAATGTAGCGACCACTTCACTCATCACACGGAAATTCAATTCAACGCCTCCACTGTCCGCGTGGTAGTTCCGGGCGCGGCCTGCGGAAATGCCGAACTGTCCCGCCGTGCCAACAGCAATCACGTCGAGCCCGTCAACCGTATCCCACCATGGCTTTGTAACGATAATTTTACGGAAATTCGGGATATCGGGCGGAGTTAAAGCGATCGCTATTTTTTCACTGAGCATACTTGAACAACACCTGGTTAATCTCAAAAATGTCGTACTCGCCACTGACTATGAAATACTTGACAATCACATCGAACTTTTGGCTATGGGACAGCGCGTACCCAGCCCGCATCATATTTCCCGGATTTCTTGTTGATGAAACTGAGATCAATGCTTCAGTTCCAACTTGGCCACACATTCCACGTGATAAGTATGGGGAAACATATCCACCGGCTGAATCTCCACGGTCCGGTAGCCCAATCCGTCCAACACCCTCAGATCCCGGGCCAGGGTACTTGGGTTGCAACTGACATAGACTATCCGGCCGATTTTATTTGCGGCCAGACTTTTTAAAACTGTCTCCTCGCAACCGGAGCGCGGCGGATCAACCACCCCCGCCTCAAAGTTGATTCCCCCTTTAATCAGTTGCGGCAGGATCTTTTCAGTGGTACCTACCAGAAACTGGACATTACGGACCTCGTTGAAAGTGGCGTTCTCGTTGGCGTTTTTAACCGCCTCGGTGACTACCTCAATCCCAAAGACCCTTCGCGCTTTTTCAGCCAGGAAAAAAGTTAAGGCGCCGACCCCGCAATAAGCGTCAAGAACGGTTTCCCTCCCGGTCAATCCGGCATACTCCACCGCTTTTTTATAAAGGACCTCGGTCTGTTCCGGATTGACCTGGAAAAACGAGGCCGCCGCGATTTTAAATTTAAATTTGCCAATCCGTTCAATAATGGAATCCCGGCCCCAGATTACCTTGGATTCGGGGCCCAGGATCACATTGCCCCGGGATTTATTTATATTTTGGATGACACTTTTAATCTCCGGGAAAGAATTTACCAAGTCGCGGGCGATCTTTTCCCCGGAAAGAAATTGCTCCCCGTTGGTGACCAAGACCACCATTACCTCATTGGTCTGGGCGCCGTATTTAATTAATAAATGACGGAGCAAACCCGAGCCGTTCCGTTCATCATAGACCGAGAGGTGATACTTTTCCACCAACTCTTTCACTTTCCGGGCAATATTATTGATTAACTCCGGCTGGAGCAAGCATTTGTCGGTTTCGATGATCCGGTGGGTTCCTTTGCGGTAAAAGCCCATCACTACCATGACATTTTCCACCCCCAAAGGATATTGAACCTTGTTCCGGTAATGCCAGGGATCGGCCATCCCCAAAACAGGGTGGACAGTTACTCCTTTTAAGCCGCCGATTCTTTCCACGGTGTCAATTACCCGCTGTTCTTTCAATTTAAGTTGATCGGTGTATTTTAAATGCTGCAAATGGCAGCCGCCGCAATCGCCGGCCGCCGGGCATGCCGGGGTGATCCTTTCGGGAGCCGGTTTAACGATTTTAAAGACCGCGCCCCTGGCGAAGCTCTTTTTTACCTCGGAGATTTTGGCGATAACTTGTTCACCTTTAAGGACTTCAGGGAGAAAAACGGTAAAATTCCGGTAGCGGCCCACGCCTTCTCCTTCGTGACCATAGCCTTCAACCTTCAATTCTATTTTTTGACCCGGTTTCACCGGGGCCTCTTCTTTAACTCTTTTCACTTCCACCCATTCCTTTAGCCCGTCTTTTTTCCTTCTTCAGCCAGTTCAATCCCTTTTAGGGCCAAGGCGCATTCCAGTCTCTTTCTCTGCAACCGGCAGCCCAAGCGATCAGGCTGATAAATCGAGCCGTTTAATAGATGCGCGTTTGCATGACAACCGCCGCTGCAGTAAAAACGGCTCCAGCATTCGGCGCAACCTTCTTTTTTATATAAAGTGGCGGCCCCGAACTCTTGCTGTAATTTATGATTAACGATCCCTGCCTCTACATCCCCCATTAAAAAGCCGGCTCTGCCGACAAATTGATGGCACGGATAGAGTTCGCCGCGGGGAGTCACCGCGAAATAATCAAAGCCGGCTCCGCAACCGGTGAGCCTTTTCGGTAAACAAGGCCCGTGTTCCAGGCTGATCTCGAAGTGAAAAAAAGTAAACCCGGCGCCCATTTTTCTCTTTGCATAATAAAATTCAGCCAGTTTTTCATACTCCTGTTCCACCTTCTCCAAGTGCGCCTCTGTTAGCCGGTATTCCCCCGATTTTTCCACCACCGGCTCTAAAGAGAGTTCCCGGAATCCCAGATCATATAAATAACGGGCATCTTCACTAAAGTCAAGGTTGTAAGCGGTGTAGGTCCCCCGCAGATAGTAGTTTTTATTGCCGCGTTCCTGTATTAAGGCCAGCATATTTGGGGAAACCCGCCTGAAACTCCCCTGTCCCCGCAGTCGATCGTTGATCTCCGGGCGGCCGTCCAAAGATAATACCAAAGCAATATTCTCGGCGTTTAAAAAGCGCCGGGTCTCACCATCCAAATTAACTCCGTTAGTAGTCAGAGTAAAATTAATTACCTTGTTCGCTTTTTCGGCCGCTTCCTTACCATAGGCGACTATTTCTTTAACCACCCCGAAATTTAACAAGGGTTCGCCGCCGAAAAAATCAACTTCCAGTTGGCGGCGGTTGCCGGAGTTCCGGAGCAATAAGTCCAGCGCTTTTTTCCCAACCTCAAAACTCATATGTTCCCGGTTTCCTCCAAAAGGGCCGGTCCCGGCAAAACAATACTGGCACCGCAAATTGCAATCGTGGGAGGCATGCAGGCATAAAGCCTTTAATGACGTGTCCCTGTTTACCATAGGTTCTTCTTCTTGCTTTGTTTGTAAATATCCTTGCGACCGCAATTCGTTTAATTCTTGTATAACTTGATCTTCCTCCGCTTTTGGGAGCGGGATTTCATGCAAGTACTTATAAACGGGTTCTTCAATTTGGAAAAGCGAATTAGTGGGGACGTCAAAGAGAAAGAAACGGCCCAAGGCCTTAAATGAATGCCAATTTGCCAACAGATACACTCCCTAATCAATAAGTATATGCATATTACAAAGATAACATCCGTTAAAACGCGAAAAAGCCATGAAACCATGGCTATTAAGCAAAAATCGCTATTATTCTATAATTCTCCGTGCTTTAAAGCTTAATTTATTTCAGACAAACTTGATTGCCTACAGTACAGGAAGTTTTACAGGCGGACTGGCATGAATTCTTACAAGCGCCGCATCCTCCGGTGGAAACGGTTTCAGCCAATTTACCGCGAACAATAGCTTTGATTAATTTCATCGCAATAACCTCCGATTATGGTGGACTTAAAGTCTCCGTAATAAGGCCTCACCCAAACCCCCACTGACGTGACTAACATGGTGGACCTGAAGGGATTCGAACCCTCGACCTCTGCGATGCGAACGCAGCGCTCTCCCAACTGAGCCACAGGCCCATAAGATGTTGATTTAAAGCAAAAACTGTTCAGCCTTGAAAAACACAAGAACCGCCGAAAAACTCATCCCACTTTTTACAGCGGTGGATTTCCTTCAGCCTTTTCGGTTCACTAACGGCATCAGACTGGCAAGCATCCCTCTCTTTTAAAAACTGCCTGCAAGAACCACAAACCTTAAGCACATCATCACGGGATAATTTATAGACCATATTCAGCCACCCCGCTAAATTGATTATGCAAGTGAAGGTCCTGATGCTGTTTTCTATTATAACACGAACTTATTTTCTTGCCAAGCTCCACTCATTGAGTTTCCATCTTAAAAATTACTTTTAAAAGTTAACAATAGAAATGGGTATTAATAATCCGGGCTAAACTTGATGCCTAATTGTAACATCCCCCTTAACAGTTGTTTTTTGTTTCTTTCCGCAAGATAAGTAAATTTTGGTGGTTTATATTCGGCACAAAACAAGATTTGACCGCATATGGTTTTAACGGTCGCTGGGTCGCTTTGTTCCACCATATCCGCAGACCCTTCCACTTAAAACCGACCTCCCGAAGGGCGAGCGCCACCAAGACTCCCAAAGGCAAATATTCCCCTCGATAAAAACGATCCCCGACCAGCATGACCAGATATCGCCCAGGGATTAGGATCCGGTATGCTTCCGCCCCGAAAAGCTTCATTTTCTGAAGATAATCATGATAACTTGGGCAGTTCCCGAAGTCTTTTTCATTATTGGATTTCATATGAAAGTTTGTTTCTTTTTTAAAAGCAATACCGGTGTTTTGACACCCGTAAGGCGGATCGGTAATTATGGCCGCCATTGATCCATCCGCCAAATTTTTTAAAACTTCCAGGCAATCTCCTAATATCATTTTCGAGTTGAGGCGCTGTCCCGGTTGGGGATTGTTGCCGGAAATTTTCACGAAAGAGCCGTCCTCCTTAACAAACATCCTGGTCATCTCTTCATAGATATTCACCCATAAAGGATTGATTTCAATGCCCAAAGCTTCCCTGTCAACGAGCTCCGCCCCTAACAAGGTTCCTCCCACACCGGCGAATGGATCGAGTATAACCTCCCCGGGCTTGGAGAAGAAAGAGATAATCTCAGCCATCAATTCCGGGGGTTTCATCGCTCCATGCGATTTCCGGTGAAGATGAGTCGGATCCGGCGGAAAATTGGTCTCAAAAATAGTATTGGTCCAATATAACCACTGGGAGCCGCTGAGTTCGTTCAAACGGTTTTCCACCATATCGCCCTTTTACTTTATTATGTTTTTAGCTTAACCAACTTGTTGTTAAATAATTTTATGACGGCCGAAAACTTTAATGACGCTTTTTCCCCCGGAATTTTGATTCCAACACAACAAAAGCCTCCCTTTGTTATAAGAGGGAAGGCTTCACGGCCAAGACTAACCTACATTACCAGCTAGTTTTTTGTTTAAAAGGAAACGCTATATCTTCAGGGCCAGGCCAAAAACCCATTTGTTAATGGCATCGTCCCAACCGGCCGAGAAACGGAAACAACAAGTCTCCCTGGTGAACCGGTATATCCGGTGCGTCCACCAGGACTTATCAGTATTATATGTGCCATCGGCGCTAAAACTATAAAGAGTGTTTAATGGGATCTTAACCCCATATAACCAGTTGGTTCCGGTCTTAAAATCGCTCATCAACTCCCGGTAATCCCCTCCGGTTATATTTTCAATTTGAAGGACACTAAGCGTTACATTGGAAACCGGTTTATAGTCCAACCGGGCGCCTCCGTAAGTCCCTCCATATTGTCCTTGCTCATCGTAAGCTGATACTATGGACTCCAAGACTCCGAACTGCCACTCTCCGCCAGGGCCTTTCCAATACTTCCGGGTGATGGTGAGTTGATATTGGGTGGGCAGATTGCTTAAAAATTCCCGGTATCCCTCAAGCGTTACCCGTAATGAGGGTATATCGAAGGTCATTTTATCTTCAATTCCCCAGGTTCCTTCCAGATTGTAAAGCACACCAAAGAAATTTTTAAGATTACCCCGGTAAACTGAAACTCCAGCACCGATTGCATATAAACCCCTGGTTTCTAATTCCGTTTGGTAAATCCAACCCTCTTTCGCTTGGACCGGAGTTTTATACTCGATGCTTAAGCCATCATCGCTTCGGGTTTCTTCCGAGTCCGGCAGTTCATTCCGGCCGACATCAAACGATATTACCGGGAAGTAAAAAATAGGAATACCCTTTACTACCAGAAGTACTTGTGACATCACAATCCGTTTTCCGTCAAAGGTAGCCCGTTTCCCCGTCACAATATAATCCGGTTTCGGCTTTGGGCACCTGGTTATTTTGATATTCTCGATACTGGAGACAGAGTTTTCTTCCTCCGCGTCATCACCATTAAGCGAGTAAATATTTCCACCGATCTCAACACTGCTGTCAATTGAACCGAAATAACCACTGCCATTTTTAATATTATATTGAATTGTTTCAGCGTAATAAACCTTTTGTTTTAAGCTAACCCTGACTCCCGAAACACCATAAGTGGTCACTTCTCCCGTATTTCCATTATAGGTAAGTTGGTCCGCGTCAATTTGTAATTCCTTTTTAAATTTCAGTTTCACTCCGCCGAAGGCATCCACTATATTGTTAATTGTATCGTAATTTATACCATCAGCTACGATAGTTACCTGGTCTTGTTGAAAAGAAAACGAAATCCCACCCCAGGCCTCTACCCTGCCATTAGTAGCATTAAAAGTTAGCTGTTCAGCGATTAATAAAAAATCATCCCCGGCCATCCGGACATTCTTTATCGCATATGTGATATTTTTATTATTATCAAAATCCACGCCGCCATCGGCTTCAATTTTAATCAAAGGAATGGCGGCAACCGGCGCCAACCATCCGCCAAACAGCAAAATGGTAATAATCAGCAAAACTGTGCCGATATTCAATTTAATACTGGTAATGATCTTTTCCTCCCGGAACTTTACCTAAAAAACTAAAACTTAAGGCTGATACTATAACTCCATGTCCGGGGGATGTCGTCATAAGACGCGGAAACCTTAAAACAGCAAGTTTCACGGGTTATGCCGTAAACGCGCTTGATCCAAAGGGTTTGATCGGAATTATAGGTGCCGTCTAAATTAAAAGAATAAGTGTTATTTAGAGGAATTCCCACACTATAAAGCCAGTTGGAACCCAAGCGGTAATCGTCTAAAAAGTCGCGGTAATCGTCCCCGGTCAAAGATTCAAGCCGTAGTAAGCTAAAAGTCATGTAACGGTTGGGGTTATAATCCAGCCTATATCCTCCGTAAACCCCGCCGTATTCATCCCCGGAACCATCCAAAGCGGAGACCTTCCGGGCCAAAACCCCCAATTGCCATCTTCCTAAAGGGCTATCCCAATATTTCCGGGTAAAAGTAAATCCGTATTGCGTTTTTTCCCAGCCGTTAAATTCGTGTGAACCATCGACCGTCAAAACAAACAAAGGCCTGTCATAAGAGAACGTGTCCGAGAAACTCCAGTAATTATCGGTGTTGGTCTTGTTAAAATTATAATTTATATAAGAAGTGTTACTGAAATTTCCTTTATATAAACCGTAACCTGCTCCTATATTCGAGCCGTTAGTGTCCTTTTCCCGCAGGTCGCCGGTGAAAATCCAATTATGACCGTCAGTTACCGGTGTAATATAAGAAAATTTCAGGATAGCGCCATCATCATTGGAATAACCGAGATCGAAAGTTGGAAAAGCCGAGCCATCCACTGGAAAAGAAAGAACCGGAAAATAAAAGGCCGGAATACCTTTGATAAACAAAACCGCATTCCGGAGATTAATCCATTTCCCATCATATTTAATCCGGGTCGCCGTGACGGTATAATCGGGATGAGGCTTCGGGCAGCGGGTAAAAGTGGCTTTATTAAGTTTGGTTTCATCTTTATCGAGCTGGGCGTTTTTCCCATTGAGTTTGTAATCCCTGACTACTCCGGAAATTGGTCCCGATACCCCCTTTTCATCCCGGAGATTGTACTCAATAGTTTCGCTGCGGTAAATGGCTTGTTTTTGTTTGATCTTGACATTGCCGGAGGCGGTGACGTTTTCGGTTTTCCCGTTATAAACCAACTGGTCGGCGGTGATTACCGCCTCTTTGGAAGTCAGTTCAACCTGTCCGGAAAAGTTGCCCACCATTGTATTTAGATCGTACAGCAGTTTGTCAGCCTCAATAATTACTGTATTATCTCCGTTAGTGGTTAGTTTAACCTTTCCAACCGCTTCAATTAAACCAGCTTTTCCATTATAGGTCACTTCATCAGCTACAATTATCCCTTTTTCCTGGGTAACCTTGACATTTTTATGGGCAACCGTAACATCGGTGCTGATATCGTAATTGATCTTTTCGTCGGCTTCTATTTCAACCTGTCCGGCGGCAGCCATGGTAATCTGTCCTGTAAACCCAACCGCAGTAAATAATATTAATGAAACTCCAAGGAACAATTTAAGCTTGTAAATGTGCTTCTCCCCCCGGTCATCTCTCGATGGTATAAATTCGGGCCGGTTCTTTTACTTGCAAATAAAACTCAGCGCCCGCAGGAATGATTTTTTCTTGTCCCTTAATCGCTAAACCAAATAGAATGCCCCCTGGACCTAAAGCCAGCATTCCCGCGGCACTGGCGCTGACAGCCAAACGCCTTGAACGATCCATTTCCAGAGCCTTGGAGCCGTAAAACATTTTTACCGAAGTACCGTCTAGAGCTCTAATTTCAGCAAAATCCAGTGTTAATTTGGCATCCCGCCCCAAGTTGGCCGGCGGGTTAACCTCCTTTAAAACTCCGCTCCCGCCGCTTCCGGCAGGAAACAATATAAAATCATCGCTATAAACGTTCTCAACCACCTCAAACCGGAAAGAAGTCCCCGGTTTACTCCGGGAGGAACTTAATTCATTAACCATTCTGACTTTTACCACTAACCCTTCGGGAACACTAATCCACTTTCCGTTGATAGTCCCATTGGGAAAGACCTGGTTAACCAATTTTTCCAGCCGTTTGTTGATTGGACCGGAGTAAACAGCCCCAAACATCAACTGTTCCATCCGTTGCAACCGTTCTTGCAAAGAGCCGGTGAACCCTTTCTTATACAAAACCCATTCCAGGGCCTGAGTCTTGTTTAATAAACAGACATCGTAGGGTTGATTTACAAATAACAAGGTATTCAGACGAGTCAGCCGTTCCACTATGCTGTCGGTCCGGACTTTACCGGTGACCATCTCTTCAAGGTTGTTTATCCGCTCTGTTAGGCTGCCTTCCTCACTATGGCCGGCCACGGAGTTTTCCAATTCAGCCAGCCATTCAAAGGGGTTTTTAACCGGAAAAGCCGTGTCAAAACCTAAATTAAACAAACAAACCAGTAAAATCAATATCAGGAAACGTCTTTGGCTAAACATAATTTCTCCTAAAAACGAAATGAGAGTGTTCCGGAAACAACCGGATCATCAAAATTCAATAACTGATAAGCCAACCAGAGGGTAACCCAATCGTCATAATCAACCCCTACGGAAGTAGTGCTTAACAAACCGGTTTTCAGTTGTGAATTCACAAATGATTGATAGGTCAACACCGTGAAATAATCGTTAAAATGGTAATTAAGGCCGGCGCTGGCTTTGGTGTCGGACGGCCAGATACTGTCCAATCCGGTGTTGGTGCCACGGAAAAGAAAATCCAAACCCCCGTATACCGAGGTTTGCGAGGAGAGCGAGACCGAACCCAAAATGTTTATCTTCAACGACTGCAGGTTTTTTCCATTGATGGCATCCAGATCAACCGCAGCCGAAGGGGAAATTTGCCGGGAGTTGTAAAACGGCAGACCAAAATTGTTTAATTCGAATTTATTCTTAGTTGAGGGATTTTCAGTGTAAATTAAAAGGCCGCCGATTTTTAAACCGTCATCTAAATTACCGGCAAAGGGTTTAGTTTGAAAACCGGTATCTAGCGGCAAAAAACCATCAAGGGGCGCAACCCCGTTAAAACGCCACAAATTGTCTATCTGTTGAATCTGGTTAACCTCATCGAGTAAATTCAAAACTGAATTGTTAAAATCCAGGTTCGGGGTCTTCCCGGCGGAAACGAGATCGCTTTTCCTCTCCTCAATTGGAAATAAATAATACCCGCTAAGAAGTTGCCGGTTGGTAACTGGCAAATTCCCCTTAACTACTAAAAAAGAAGGATAATTAACCTGATTAGGCTGGTAAACCAGACTGATATTGGAGGCTACCCCGTCTAGAAGCCCGTTATAATTTGATTTAACATAATCCGCCGGGATGAAGATAAACGGCTTCCGCTGCAATTCACTATAGTATTGGCCGTAATAATAATGTGGCTCCGGATTTTTCTCCTCTTCTTTAGTGAGCAGTATATCCAAATCTTGATAACTGTTTTTTTCACTGTCAATAGCAGCTAAATTGGGGCTTATTTTATAAATATCAGTGACTTGAATCCCTAAGTCAGTTAATTCCGGCCGGAACTCGGCGATCAGTTTCTGCAGCTTATCGCTGACTGTAGGCGGAAATTCCCGGGATTCAGGTTTATGTACAATAAATTGTTTTAAATAGTAGGCAATCTCAAACCGGGAAAGCTGATTCCCGGAATTTACCCAATCCGATGGGTAGTCGGGAATAGCCTTGTTTTGATAGAGGAATTCCATTGCCTGATATATCCAAGGCTCCAGGGGAGCCGTTCGATTATCTTGGGCATAAATTACACCGCAGGCGGTTATTAAAATTAACCCGGCCAATAAGAGTTTCGAAGTCAACTTCTGAATCATCATTCTCTTTCCCCTGCAATTATCATTGTTTCACTTATTTAGGGAAGGGGACCCGTTTTCAAAAACCGTTCAGCCAGAATAACGGCTACGTAATCATCGTAAGGTTTCTTGGGAACCCTTAAACCCACCGGAATAAAACGGGCCAGGCCCTTAGTATTATCTTTCAAATAGCGGTATCGCCCTTCAACGCTTGATCTGTTTTCATCCACCGTTACGACGGGGAGTTTTAAAAAGGCCAGCATATCCCGAATCGCCTTGCTATTAGTCCGATCCCCTACCACTACTACAGTAAACCGGTAATCCCGGTGCAAATTATTAACAGTCTCCCTGAAATTCTCCAAAGGGGTAATCATTTTTGTCAACACGCCGGCCTCTTGGTTTACCACGGCCAGGCCGCATTTGAAATTTCCAGGATCAACAGCAAGTAATATCAAAGTAAAAACGTCACTCCTAGGCTTTTTTCAACTCAAATTTAATCTTAAAGGGATCAATCCTGGAGATGTCACTGACTGCCGTCAAACATACTTTATAACGGCTGCCCTTATCCTCGCGAATCAGATTGATAACCCGGGCGATCTCCGAGACCGAGACTAGATTTCGCAAATTCTGACCGTCGGTGATAATTCCTTTCCCTATTGCCTTATTGTTGGCTATAATCAATAGACTTAACAATTGGTCCCGGAGTTCAGTCTCCGGGTCGTCGCCGGTTACTTCGGTGGAGGCAATAACCTCGCCTGTCTGAAAAATAACCTGGTTGGGAAAATACTGTAAAGCTACAGTAACAGGCTCCCCGACCGCTGAATTCTTTTCGACCACCACCCGGAGAACGGCTTTATCCGTTATTTTAGAAAGAGCGGTACATACCTCGGCGATTTTTTCAGGCACGCCCCTTAAGGCGTATTCGGACTTACCCGGGATACGCGCGCCTCTTTTCAACGCGACTTGGTTGGCGTCATTCAATAAAGGAGTAACGACTTTTTCCAGGATTTTATCCTCAGGAATCCCCGGTTCTACAATAACAGCGCCTAAAATCTCCCCGACATAAAAAATCAGCGGTTTCTCGGAAATACTCTTATTGCGATCCTGCAGACTTTGGAGCCAGCCTTCCAAATTTTGAATCTGCTGACTCAACCTGGTTTCTTGCAGAGTCAAATTGGTGATCTGATTCTTTAAATCATCGTTAATCCTGGTTAAATTGGTTAATCTATTTTGATTCAAACTCAATTCGGCTTTAGTGGTTTTTAAGTTGGCAGCCGCGTTTTGATATTGTTTCCTGGTTTCTTCAAGCTGTTGTTCAACCTTTAATTGCTGGGCCGTCGCGGCCTGCAACTTTTGGTGTAATTGGTTGTATTCTAGGGTTTTCCGGGATATTTCCCTGGTTAGTAGTTTTACCTCTCCGGTAGCTTTGTGAAGCTCCCGCTCGATGGTTTGTAAACGAAAAATGGCCGTCCGGGCATATTCCGAGATTAACGTTAAAAAAAGCAACGTCAAACCGGCGATAAAAAAGCCGGTTAAAACCGTAATAATCATCGAGGTATATTTGGGCCGGAGGCCAAAAAGGCTGAGCCGTTTTTTACCAACCTTCATCCCGACCCGGTCACCTAAGAAAGCGATTAGACCGCCGAAAACGACCATTGAAGCAATAATAATCAAGCCAAACATTTGATTTTTCACTCCGCCCTAGCTTTTCTCCCGTAAAAATACTGCCACTCCATAACCGGCCAGGACAATATTGGGTAACCAGGCCCCTAAAAATGCCGGGATCGAGCCTGCTCTAGCCATAGAACTCCCGGTGGCCATTAATACATACCAGAGAATAATGTAAATAATGCAGAGGCCAAATCCGGCGGCATTAGAACGCCTTTGCGGTCTAAGCGCCAACGGAGTGCCCAAGATGGCAAAGACAAAACTAGCAAAGGGAATGGCAAACTTAAGATGCAATTCCACCATCAGACTTTGACGTTCGGCGCCATTAGGAGCAAATTTTTGAATATAGGTTCTTAGTTCGGAAATACTCTTTTTATCAGGACCTACATTGATTTGCTCAACCTCTTTAGGGGTCAAATTAAGCTGATAATGAACCCTGCCGCTATTCACGGTAATCGGGTACAAACTATCGGAATTATATTGATAAATCTCCCCCTTATTAAAATACCAGCTCCGCCCATCCCAGTGCATTTCCGATGCTAGAATTGTCCGGCGCAGTTTGCCTTGATAGTCGACTTCCTGAATCAAGACCTGCTCGAATGATTCCTCCTTGGGTTTATACTTTACGGCGTAAAACAGCTTCTTGACTTCAGCTTCCCAAAGTATTTTATTAATATCGTAAATCGTTCCGCTGGCTTCTTTGGCAATGGCTTCAGCCTTCATCTTCTCATAAGTCTGCAGTGACACCGGGACCAAATACTCATTCAATAAAATTCCGCTGATACTGACCAGTAAACCAATAATCAGAATGGGAGCGGCCAGTTTAGCATAACTTAATCCGCCCGCCCGCATGGCAATCGTCTCACTGTGACTGGTCAGCTTGCCGATGCCCAATAGGGCCGCCAGCAAAACAGCGATCGAAGAACCGATAGTGACATATTGAGGCAAGGTTAACGATAATAGTTTTAAAGTAAAAAGCAACGAAAAATGATACTTTTCAGCATCACGAAGCAGCTCAATCAGGGCAAAGCCCATAAACAAACTGGTAAAGGCGAAAATACCAAAAAGAAGCGGCCCGATAAATTCTTTGAGTATATAACGAGTGAGAATCTTCATTAATGAGCCTCCCAACTACATGCTAAACCGGTCACCCAAATAAAAACGGCGGGCATTTTCATCATTGGCGATATAATCGGAACTGCCGGACACCAGTATTTCCCCGGCATGCATGATATAGGCCCGATCAGTAATCGCCAGGGTCTCCCGGACGCTGTGGTCCGTAATCAGAATCCCCATCCCTTTGGCGCGCAATTCGTTGATGATATCCTGAATGTCGGCGACCGCGATGGGATCGACCCCGGTAAAAGGCTCATCCAGCAGAATAAATTTAGGATCCATAGCCAAAGCCCTGGCTATCTCCACCCGGCGGCGTTCGCCGCCGGAAAGCATATAACCAAAACTTTTCCGGAGGTGAGCGACTCTAAACTCCTCCATTAACTGCTCACAACGATTTTTACGAAATTTGGCCGGAAGATCAGTTAATTCCAAAATCGCCATAATATTCTCGGCAACGGTTAAACGGCGAAAAATCGAAGCCTCCTGCGCCAGGTAACTAACCCCGTATTTGGAGCGGATATGCATTGGAAGCCCGGTTACGTTCTGATCATAAATATAAATAGCCCCGGCGTTACACCTTTCCAAGCCCACGATCATATAAAAGGTGGTGGTCTTGCCGGCGCCGTTCGGCCCCAATAGCCCCACGACTTCTCCCGGGTTTACCAGCAGATCCACTCCGTTAACCACCCGGCGATGGCCATATTCTTTAATCAATCCCTGTACCTGAATTGACATAATAAACCCCCGCTACTCCGTTTCCTCGACAATTCTGGTTTTAACCGTGCCGCTCGCCAAAACCTGATTGGTTTTTAAATCATAAACAATCTCATTGGCGGACATTTCATTTTTACCCCTTACTAAATCCGGGTTCTCCTGGATAACCAGCTTATCGGCGTCCCGGTCGAAGGTCATCTTGCCTCCCCGGGCTAAACTGGTTTTATTGGCGGCCTCAGCCGGGCCGTAAACTATAAACAGCCCTTTCTGCGGATGCCCCTCCATTCTAACCCCTTTAATGGTCCATTCCTTATATATAACTATCGGTTGCCCGGAAAGTTCCATTAGATCATTCTTTTGATCCCATTTCAGCATATTACAGGTGACGGTGGTAGTATCATCATATTTCAATGATACCCCCCCGTTGGCCGCCAATGATTCCTGTTTCAATTTTACACTGATCTCATTGGCCTTTAAGGTCCTAAACGGTAGCTTTTGAGTGATTTGCGCCTGGCTTTTGGCGAATAACGTCTCGTTATTACGGTTGTACTCCAGGTACTTGGAGTTCAAGATCAAGCTTTGCCACCGGACCTCGACCGGTTTGGTAGCGGTGCCATGATAAACCATAACATTCCGGCCCAGATCCAATTCCCCGCCGCCGGGGGCAACCAGTTCCAGTTGATCCTTGGTTAAACCGGCGCTGAACCCGGATAAAATGAGGATTAAAAAAATCAGCCATAATTTTTTAATCATGGTCAACCCTCTCATAAACAGCTTTGGTCATTCCGGTAAAGGACGCCCGGTTGAGGTAAAGATTGGAGCTGAAAGTCTCAGCGTTCACAGTCAGATTGGAGGTTTCCAAAGTAACGTTATGCCGGGCGGTTATTGTTTTTTGGTTTGGATCCCAAACCAGTTCATCGGCGGTTATCTTTTTGCTCCCGTCATAAGTCTTTATTAACACATTGCCTTGTAATTCCAGAACCCGGCTATTCCAGTAAATAACTCCGGTTTCTCCGGAAATCAAATAAACCGGTTTCCGACCGCGATAATAACTCCCTTCGACTTTGTTTAAACGGCCAACATCACTTAAATCCGCAAATTTAGATACCGTTAACTCCCAATACCCATCTTTCTCGGCACCGGGAATTTTAATCTTCATGCCGGAAAATTCATCAAGGCCGGCCTGACTGTCATCCGCTGTTGTTTTTAGTTTTCCCGTAGAAATCCCTTGTTGTAACGTTTGCCAAAATACCAGAACGGTTATTGCGGAAACCAATATAATTAAAAAAACCAACCAAAAACGTTTTTTCAGCATCCTACTTCCTTTTCCTAGAATCTATTGCCAAAATCTTTTGTAGAAGTATATTTTATATAACTTCGCGGATTATTTTTGAAATCCTCCTCGAATTAACATCCGGAGGTGTAAAATGTATCCATTCAAACGATTGCCTCCCATTAGAACTGGAGGGCGATGATTTTGATCCGGTTTTCGGCCGCCAATGCCATTAATCCTTCTTTTTCAGCGATTAAAGTTTTTCCAGCTTCAATACCCAACACCCCCGCTTTAACTTGGATCATCGATTCCAGAGTTGTTCTACCGATGGTAGGGACATCAAACCGCTCATCCTGATTTGGTTTACTGACTTTGACCACTACGGCGCCCGGCCCTCCCAAAGAACCGCCGCGGATTATCGCTTGATCGGTTCCTTCAATGGCCTCAACAGCCAAAATTACACCCTTTTTAACCACTACACTCTGGCCAATGTCCAAACCGCCGATGGCTTTGGCCATTCGAAAACCCAGTTTAACGTCGGCAAGCTCTTCCGCTGAAACATTCCCGGCAATCATACCTTCCGGCGCCAGCAACCGCCGGAGATAATCGGTTTGTTTGGCTACCACCAAACCGTTTCTGGCAAATTCATTTACCAATGCCAATAAAACGGCGTCATCGTTCTTTTGCGGCAAACTGGCCAAAATTCTTTGTACCAGCTGATCATGGCCGCCCTGAAATAAAGCTTCCTTTCCAATCTTTCCGGCAAAAACCAGCTCTCCGACTCCCTCATTTTTTAGGGTTTCAATAATCGCCCCCAATTGGCCGGCGGGTAGCTCCCGGTAGCAATCGGCCAATCCTTTAATTTCAGGATTGCATTCACCTTGTAAACCAATAACCACCGATCTTGCTCCCATGGCGCCTATTTCCGCCAGAACATCAAAAGGCAGGCGCCCCCGCCCGGCTATCAAACCGACTTTGCGTTCCTTTGACAAAAGGCAACACTCCCTTATACGGCGTCGAATGTTAAAAAGACTAGACAAGTGTCTAGTCTTTCAAATGAACAAATAAAATTATACCCGTTTTTACCTTTGAATACCACGTTCGGCATTACGCAGGAACCGGATGAAATGGTCAATCTCCGGGGTCCCCTGAAGTTCTTGATCCATCTGTTCTATTGCCTGGTTGATTGTTAAATTGGAACGGTACAAGATGCGGTAGGCTTTTTTAATCTCATCGCGGATTTCGGCCTCGATTCCATTACGGCGCAGCCCAACCACATTGATCCCCGACACCTTGGCCGGATTGCCGTCAACCAATACAAAAGGCGGCACATCCTTAACGATTTTGGTAAGAAAACCAACCATGGCCATTTTACCAATCTTGCAAAATTGATGGACACCGCTTAAACCGCTGATTTGAGCCCGATCCTCTATTACTACGTGTCCGGCCAGACCGGTGCAATTTCCAATGATAATATTGTTGCCGAGTTGGCAATCATGGGCGACGTGGGAATTGGCCATAAACAAGTTATTGTTGCCGATCCGGGTCTCCCCGCCGCCGCCTTCGGTGCCCCTGCTGATAGTGACATTCTCGCGGAACATGTTATTGTCCCCGATAACCAGAAAACTCTTTTCTCCTTTAAATTTCAGATCCTGCGGTTCGCAACCGATGGTGGCGTTGTGATAAAACTTGTTGCCCTGACCGATGCTGGTCCAACCCTCAATTAAAACATGTGGTCCGATTATACAATCATCGCCGATTGTTACATTTTCTCCAATTACCGCATAGGGGCCAATTACTACATTTCGACCGATCTGGGCGTTTGGATGCACAGTCGCGGTCTCATGAATCTCACGAATATTTATCAATTTTGACTCGACTAGTTTCATTAATACAGGCCCCCTGTCCCGCATAACCAAGTTGAATTGGTTTTTTTAACTGCATAAGTATAAATAGTATCGGCGATTTAAGGTTAAGAATGGACAAGCGAATATATTAATATTTTACCAAAAAATTTATTTATCTTTAACTAGCTCCGTTTTTTGCCCTAAACTGCCCAAAATTATTAAAGATTACTCACCCATAATAAACATCAATTCGGCTTCGGCGGCGATTTGGTCTTCGACTTTAGCGACGGCTTTAGCCCGGCCGACACTGCCTTTTAATTTGATAATGTCAATCTCCAGGATGAGCTGGTCCCCAGGGACAACCGGTCTGCGGAAACGGGCGTTATCGATACCCGCAAAGTAAGGTATTTTCCCCTTATGTTCCTCCTTGGAAAGCATTACTAAGCCCGCCGCCTGGGCCAGGCTTTCAATGATCAGCACTCCGGGCATAACGGGCTTAGCCGGAAAGTGCCCGTTAAAAAAGTTTTCATTGACGGTGACATTTTTCAAGGCCACCACTCTTTGGTTGGGGATTAACTCCAAAACCCGGTCGACCATTAAAAAGGGATACCTGTGCGGTAACATGGTTTTAATTTCATTAATCTCGATCATGGAAACCTCCTTCAAATCAATGCCAATCTACAAGTAAACCAAAAAACTAAAAACCAGTTTGTTGAAGTATTTTCTTGGTTAGCTGTAAATCAAGAGTATGTCCGGAGCGGATAGCCACTATCCGGCCGTACAAAGGCCCCAATAAGTAAAGGTCGCCAATGAGATCCAGGATTTTATGCCGGACAATCTCTTCCGGAAAACGGAGCTCGTTCAGGTAGCCTTCTTCCCCAACCAAGACCACCCGGTCATAATCGTCGCTTAAGGCCAGCCCTTGACTGCGCAGGTATTCGATTTCCTTCAAAAAAGCAATCGTTCTGGCCGGGGCAATCTCCCGGACAAAAGTGTCCGAACTTAACCTGTATTGAAAATATTGGGTTCCGGTCGCCTTATGGTCCGAGGTAAAGGTGAAACTGACTTCAAATTCATCGCCGGGCAAAGCTATCATCATCGATTTAAGCGGTTCGTCCTGTTTGTAGACAATCCCTTCAACCCAAACAGGCTCCCGGATATAGGTATAACGCCTTGGTTCATCCTGGGTGGTCAAACCAATATCCAAAATTCGCTGGCTAAAATAAAGACCACTGCCGTCTCCGCTTGGCAATTCTTCCCCATCCACCTCGACTAAAGCATTGTCAATCCCTAAACCATGAAAAACCGCCAGTAGATGTTCGATGGTGGATATATGCCAATCATCTTTACCCACAGTGACACTTTTTTGAGTATCGATTACCGAGTGGACATCCGCCTTGACTCTTGGTTTGCCCGGTAAATCGCTCCTTAAGAAATAAATACCCGTGTCGGCCGGCTGAGGGAGGATCCGCATCTTTCCCATAGTACCGTTGTGTAGCGCTTGCCCGCTGATTTCCAATTCGGCCGCTATGGTCTGTTGGAATTTCATTAAATTCCTCCATCCTTAATACTTAGCAAACTGGATTAAGAAAACCGCCTAAACTTGTAACAAGCTTATAAAATTATAAGCCAGGATAGGGCTTATGTCAAGCCTGGTTAATGCTTTAATAGCTTATGATACTTTTGGCCGATCTCGGAGACCGGATGCTCCAAAACTTGAACCGGAGGTCCTTCCTCCACTATCTTGCCGTGGTCCATAAAGACAATCCGGTCCGCCGCCCGTTTGGCAAAAAATAATTCATGAGTAACAATAACCATTGTCGTCTTGCCCTCTTGAACCAATTCTTCCATTACTTCAATAACTTCCCCCACTAAAATCGGATCCAGCGAAGCGGTGGGTTCGTCCCAAAGCATGATCTCCGGCTCCAGCGCTAAAGCCCGGGCTATGCCTACCCGCTGTTGCTCTCCCCCGCTCAATTCCTCCGGGGTATCCGTCAGTTTACTTCCCAATCCGACTCTAGCCAGAGCAGCCTCGGCCTTTTTATAGGTTTCCTCAAGATTTCTTCCTTGCAACCTTAAGGGCAACGCCACATTGTCCAAAGCACTCAACCGCCTGATCAAATTGAAATGCTGAAATACAAAGCCGATTCTTTGACGGACCTGTAGCAATTCCGGAAAATCAAGCTTGATAAGATCCTGGTTTTTTAAATAAACTGAACCGTCATCCGGTTCGGTCAAACGGTTGATGCAACGAATCAGGGTCGACTTTCCGCAACCACTGGGACCCATGATCACCAAAGTTTCCCCTTTCTGGACTTCCAGGTCGATCCCGTTTAAGGCCTTTTTATGGCCGTAACTCTTTGTTAAACCGGTTATTTTAAGCATAATTCCCATCCCCAATTAATACAAGTCAGTATTATTTCATAATCATCTTTCGACGGTTCAATAATTGCAACATGCCTGGCCGTCCGGCCGGTATGACAATCTCCCGCATTATGGTTTTAAACGGCAACCCCAGTGATAGTCCGGCCATTACTTCATCTTTGCAAACCGGGTTTATCTTCTCGGCGATTAATGAAATTAAAATCCCCAGAATCCCACCGATAATCCCAATCTCTCCATAGTTTAAATAGGGAATTCCGGCGCCGGCCAAGGCAAAAGTGATGCCCATCAAGGAGCATCCGGCGCCAAACGCATATAAATAGGCGGGCGCCAGTACTCCGTTGATCAGCCGGTACCCCCGCCCCAGCCAGGAATTCTCCGGAAAATGTCTTTTGGGCAAGATGGAGAACTGCGCCATCTTGAGCATGGAAATAATCAACGACTGGTCTAAAATAAAAGAAAGAACCCAGAGAATCATGATCACTAAGGCGGCGATGGTTGAACGCACTTCGGCCAGAATTTTAAAGAGCTCACCCCGGATGTCCGGTTGAATTGTTCCAACCGGCAACGAATAAAGCGACGCCCGGCTGTTTTGCAACACATTTCTGGCTACCGCCGTGGCCGCCCTCAGATCGATTTGGGACGCCGTAAAGATTTGCAAGCTGTCGCCCGCCGAACTATCGTCACCGGCGTATTGATCGATCAGCGATATCGAATGCCCGATCTCCTCATCCAACAGTTTCGGTAAAGAATCCCTAACTTTTTGCAATTCGGCGATCAGGGCCGAGAGATCGATTTTATCAGCGCCAAATAGCCGGTTGGAGATGATATTTAAACCCGACTTCACGCTGACCGGATCAAAACCGGTGATATTGGTAATGGCTTTATTGGTGGAGCTAATAAGCTGCATCAACTTTTGATGGTTGGGACTGCCCGGAGTAAACACCGCTCCGAAATTATCCGCCGCCGCCGCGAAATCCTTCGCTTTATTCCGCCAGGAAACCAAGACCGCCACCAACGGGTTAAAACGGTTGATAAAATCATCCAAACTCCGGAGTCTGGCTTGCAAGGCCGATTCTACAATCCCCAGTTGGGAGTCGAGCAACTGCATTTTAGCGGCGATTCCTCCGGTTTGGCCGATCGCATTTTGCAAAAGGGAGCTCCCGGTAAAAAACTGCGCATCACGAAGCCCTTGTAATACCTGTTCAAAGCGGCTTTCCAAAATTTGGACCCGGCCGAAAGTTTTGGCCAAATAATCCAGATCATCCCCGATTCCGTTGAGCAAGTTAACCATCCTTGTCAAATTCTCGCGGTTTGCTTTCCCCGTCAAACCATTGATACTGTTGGAAACAGTTTGCATTGCCTCCCGGGCTTCAATTAACTGCTGATAAGCCTTTTCAACTCCGGCAACTGTTAAATCCGGGCCGCCGGTGGTATTGTTAAAATCACTGATGGCGTTGTTCAACTGGGCAAGTAGCTTAATACCTTGGTCCATCGCATATACCAACTGACTTTTCCGGTCGGATACTTCAATGGTCGCTACCTGACGGCCGATTTTCTCCCCCGGCAGCAGCTTGAAGGCTTTGTTGTCCCGTAAAAAACCGGCGTCACCTTGAATAATTAAACCGTGAACCCCGGCGGCGTCTTTAGAGGTTACCTTCACCACCACCTCCAAGGGTTCAAGGGTACTCCCGGATTTAATACTGCCGGCATTCTGACCGTTCAACACCAGTAAATCCCCGACCTCAACTTTTATTCCCGGCGCCGGTTGAATCTTTACTTCAGCGGTATAGGCCAATAAAAACTTTTTAATTTCGGCCAGAGTGTTGACCATGTATTGGTAATCATCGCTGCCGCTGGTCATGGTAATATCCTGCGCGTATCGTGAACCATCAAGCCCCAACAGCGACTGGGATATTTTTTTCCCCATCGTTATTAAATCTTCCGGGGAATAGTTGGCGCCTAGCCTTACTTCTAAAATCTGATACTCCTTTAACAGGCGGTTAAGCTTATCTAAAACCGTCTTGCTTGAATGGATATCCTTGAGGATAATACCAATACTGCCTCCATCGTTAAAAGTAAACCTGACCCCCGGTATCTCCTCAATCTGCCTGGAAAGCAAGTCAAAGATACCATTAGGAACACTGGTAATGTTAATACGGGGTTCGGTCATCACCGAAAACCCCCCGTTACCGGGAAGATTGTTAAAATAACTGCCTAGTTTGCTATAAACCTCTTTGGTTTTATATACGAAAGGCAGAGTCAGAAAAAATGAAGCTTTTCCCATCACGCTTATACCGGCCTTCAACTTCGCTCCGGGAAAATGGGCGGCGATTACCTCCCTGATCTGACGGGCCATGGCCGCTTTAAGCTCCACTTTGGTTTGGAAGAGCAGATCGTATTCACCAAAATCACCCATAATTCCGGTAACCGCTTGGGCAAAATATTTATCAGTAGCCATGGCGAAGCCCATGGCGAAAAGGCCGGCGCAAATAGAGCTGACTAGGATTAAAACAATAATGTCTTTAATAAAGGTATCCTTACGCAGCCAGGTTAACATGGAACTCCTCCAGCAGCCAAACTTTGATGCAATCAAGATTATAACATAATTAACGTAGCAAATTGCCTTTTATCACCCATTTTAGCTGGGAAAATGTCTGGAAGTACTGGTAAGTTGAGGACAAACTAAAATCCCCGGAATCTTAGTGACTCCGGGGCAGCGACAAAAATGATCCAATCTATACAGGGATTCCTCCGTTGGGTCCCCTGACGCTCGCCGTGTTCGGCAAGCGGAAGCGCTGGGGGGTTTGGGGCAGTGTTTGAGTTACTACGAAAGTATTGGTGGGCATATTGGTAACCGCCACCTCAACATCGATTATGACATTCTCCCGTAACTGGGTTGGCGTCAAGAGCTCAAAACCGACAAACACCACTGTAGGAGTTAATTGACAAGCCAGCCCGGCTGTAACCCCCGGAAGGTCGACAAAACCGCTAAATGGAATATCTACTCCCAGATGACGGACGATACCGTTTTCATCCACAAAAAAGATTTGTTTATGCAAAATCCCTTGAAAAATTACTTTATTGGCGATTACAAAACAAGTCATCTCCGGGACACTTGCCACAATCTCGTCAATTTTTACAGCCGCCAGCGGAAGGGTTATGGTTTCACTGACCAAAACTTGAGCGGTAGTTTCCGCAAGTATTGTCAT
>JBLNCU010000034.1:0-11535 GCA_050260935.1 Bacillota bacterium | reverse complement strand
CCGAAATTTCCAGCGGCGATGGCGGCCGGGATCTCCGGGAACGCCTTGAGCGCCGCCTCATAAAACTGGGCGCTTAAAATGTTCCCCAGAGTATAGCTTTGAAAATAACCGCCGATGGTTCCGGTATACCAATGCATATCCTGGAGGACCCCCAAAGAATCATTTGGAGGTATAACCCCCAGATCGGCCCGGTAACTTTCATTCCAAGCCTCCGGTAGATCTCTGACGGCCAATCTCCCCTCCAGCATCGCCATTTCAAGTTCAAAACGGATCATGACATGCAGATTGTAAGTCACCTCGTCGGCGTCGGTCCGGATTAAAGACCGCTCCACCTTGTTGATGGCCCGGTAAAATGTCTCCGGCGGGATGTTTTGCAACTGCTCCCGGAAAACAGTCTGCAATTGCGGGTAAAAATAGCGCCAGAAATTCCGGCTGCGCCCAACCAGGTTTTCCCAAAGCCGCGACTGACTTTCATGAACCGACATCGATGCTCCGTCTTCCAACGGTGTCCCGTCGAAATCGGGATTAATCCCTTGCTCATATAGGGCGTGGCCGGTTTCATGGATGGTGCTGAAAAGCGCTTCACTGAAGTTATTCTCCTTAACCCGGGTGGTAATCCGGACATCGCCGATGGCGAAAGTGGTGGTGAAAGGATGGGGGCTTTTATCCTGGCGGCCCCGGTTAAAATCATAACCCAATCGCTTCGCCACTTCCAGCCCGAAATTTAACTGAGCGGCCCCGGGAAAAGTCTGCCGCAGGCAAGAATCGTCCGGCTCCGGTTGGGAAGTAATTATTTGGACCAGCGGAAGCAGTTCAGCCCGGAGCTTTTGAAAGAGCGGCCTGATCCTGGCCACGGTCATCCCTTCATCCAATTGATCAATGAGCGGATCGGCGATATGCCGGTAACCGGGGAAAAAGTTCGCCATTTGCCTGCTCATATCCAGTGTTTTCTCTAGTAGCGGCGCGGTCAGTTTGAAATTATGCTCAGCCCTGGCCCGTACCCAAGCCTCGTATGTTTTTGCGGTATGTTCGGAGAATTCCGCCGTAAAAGAAGCCGGAATTTTAACCGCTTTTTCATAATCGCGGGCCGCCACTTTGATTAGGGCCGCCTCGGCGGAGTCCGGCGGAAATTCGTCTATCAAAGGACGAAGCTCATCCAAGAGCCGGCCAATCTCCGGACTGGTGAACTTTTCGTGGGCCAGCTTTTCCAAGGTCGCCAGCTGCCGGCCGCGGGCCTCCCCCCCGCCGGGCGGCATGAAGGTCATTTGATCCCAGGATAAAACGGCAATAGCCGCTTTTAAATCATTTATCTCGGTTAACCGGGTTTTTAATTCCTGAAGCTTGGAGTTCATTGTCTGATCCTCCTATTGATCGCTATTTAAAGAACACTGAATTTAAAGCCGGGAAAGGCGACTTTCATAAAATCATTGGTTATGTACATGGTATGCTCCTGCTATTAAAATTGTATCCGGAACCATTTTCCGATAAAGCTTCTTTTCGTCGCGGCCCCCGGCTCTCCACAGAATTCCTTTGAATTCTTTATTTTACCCATCATTTCCGGATAACCACTTCTTCAGGGCAAAAAATTGAACCACTATAAAATATGATTATCTTTGAAAATTCTCGGGTTGCCCGGATTTTCCTGCCACTTTCTTATATAAATTCTCTATATAAGCGCCTAAAAAGGCCATTGGTATCCAGCGCTTTCCACTTGATTCCCGCCGTTTTTTTCTGTAAAATTACAAACGTTGATTGAATTAGTTTTCTGAGATACACGTCAGTTTCAATTTTAAACCTACATTGCAAGCACGGGAGATTTATATTTCATGGTGAAGACCGGGCCGCAACGGCTATCGCCCGATCTAGCGGAAGGTCGAAGTCATGGTGCGATCACCCACCTATCGGGAGATAGGCGCCAAAATCGGAACAACGGTTTCTTGGAATCCAAAATTAAAGAGTTGCCGGTTTAGACTCCGGTAAGCTCTTTTTTTATTTAAACCATTTATATTCTTAAAGTTGAATTATTAAAAACGCCTATCCAGTTAACTCAGCTTTAATGCACATGAGGGCAAAAAGCCTTTGCTGGTCTAACTCGACCCCTTGCCCCTGTTTAGGGGGAACCACCATTCATAGAGGCCTAAAATCTTGTCCTCCATAGGGTCTATAATGTAAACTTGCTTCCATAATTTTTCAAGTTTTTTAATCACTTCGGAGGATGGTGATTATCCCTTTTCAGGGACAAAGGGTCCGGTTATGTTTCCGGGTTTTGGGCATATGCGAATTCCTCAATGGCTTTGCCAACTATTTGGCTCATCCACATCCATAACAAAAAACTCATAGAAAAAACCGTGGTCTTCAGCGATATCTTCATATGACATAAATAATAATTCATAAAGATAAGATTGGGAAATGTCGGAGTTATCAGTCATAACATGCAACAAAGCGCCCCGTCTTGGCGAGACGCATAAACCCACTTTCGGAATTTGGGGTCCGGCCCAGGAAATGTTACTCAGTCAAGCGGGCTTCAACTTGACATTAAAGAACCATGATTGCTAAAATAATTCCTGATAAGAACAACCTATTCAGGGAGGAGCTTTCAATGGAAAAGACCCGGAAACAAACGAAGGAGTTTCAGGCCGAGACCAAACAGTTATTGGATTTAATGATTCATTCGATCTACACCAACCGCGAAATTTTCTTGCGCGAACTGATCTCCAACGCTTCCGACGCTCTTGACAAAATCAGATTCCAGGCTTTAACCGAACCCCGGCTTCTTGAGGGTGATTCTGCGACCGATCTTCATATCTTTCTGGCTGTCGATGAAGCCGGACATAGCCTGACCATCTCCGACAACGGACTTGGCATGACCTTTGATGAAGTGGTTGAAAACATCGGGACCATCGCCAAATCAGGAACCAAGGCGTTTCTGGAGAAGTTTCGAAGCCAGGGGGAATCGACGGAAAAGGCCGAACTGATCGGCCAGTTCGGAGTCGGTTTTTATTCAGCCTTTATGGTTTCCGATAAAGTGACCTTGATTACTAAAGCCCCGGGAGAGGCCAAAGCGGTTAAGTGGGAATCCACCGGTGACGGCACGTATACCATCGAGGAAACAACCAAGGAAACCCGGGGGACCTCAATAACGCTATATATTAACGAGGAATACCGCAGTCAGGAAAGGCCCGCCGAAAACTTTCTAAATCAATATACTTTGGAAAACCTGGTTAAAAAGTATTCAGACTATATCCGGTACCCCATTAAGATGAAATTGACCAAAGAAGAAAAACCATTAGATGAGAACGGCAAGCCTATCGCCGGCGCCAAACCGGTCCAAACCAGTGAAATCCGGACTTTAAACTCGATGACTCCTCTCTGGATGAAGAATAAGACTGAAATCAACAGCGAGGAATATAATAAATTCTATCAAAACGTCTTCCATGACTGGACCGATCCCTTGGATATCATCCATTCCAAAGTTGAAGGAGTAGTGGAATATACGGCCCTGCTTTTTATCCCTTCGCACGCGCCGTTTGATTTCTATACCCGGGATTACCAACAAGGGATCAAGCTATACAGCAGGAATGTCTTTATCATGGACAACTGCCGGGATCTCCTCCCGGAGCACCTCCGTTTCGTCCGCGGCCTGGTCGATTCGGCCGACTTCTCCCTGAATATCTCCAGGGAGATTCTCCAGCAGGATAAACAGTTGAAAATAATCGGAAAAAACCTGGAGAAGAGCGTCCTTAAAGCCCTCGAGAATCTACTCCAAAAAGACCGGCCGAAATACGAAACCTTCTGGAAGGAATTCGGGCGGGCCATCAAAGCCGGGATATATATGGACTTTACCTCCAGGGAAAAACTCCAGGATTTACTGCTCTTTCCTTCGTCCGGAAACAGCCCGGAGAACCTGACCACCCTGGAAGAATATTTAAAAAGGATGCCTGCCGAACAAAGCGAGATTTATTACGCGGCCGGCAAAGACCGGGAAACCGTCGAGCGTCTGCCGCAAATGGAGGTCCTCCGGGAAAAGGGTTACGAGGTTTTGTATCTCTTTGACAAAGTTGATGAATTCGCCGTCGACAGCTTGCATGAATACCGGGGAAAGCATTTTAAATCAATCAGCCGTGGGGATCTTAATTTAAACAGCGATCAGGACAAGGAAGCCAAAAAAGCAGTTGAAGAGCTGGGTAAGGAGAATGAGCCTCTGCTAAAAGCGGTTAAAGAACAATTAGGCGGCAAAGTTGCCGAGGTCAGGTTAAGTAACCGCTTAAAAACAAGCGCCGTTTGTCTGGTAAGCGGTGAAAACGGAATCAGCCTGCAAATGGAGCAGATTTTAGCGGAGATGGACCAAAAAATAATGCGGGCTTCGAGGATCCTGGAGCTAAATCCCGGCCATCCCCTATTTGCGGCCTTGAAAAAGATATATGAAAAGGATCCCGCCGGGGCGAAATTTAAGGACTATGTAGAACTGCTCTACGGACAGGCTTTGCTACTTGAAGGCCTGGGGGTTGAAGATCCGCTCTCATTCGCCGATAAGGTCGCCGCTTTGATGGTTGAGGCTGAAAATACGGATTCTTGTTAATTTAACCTTTTTAAAACGGTAATTTCCGGCTTTTGGTATAGATCAAAGGTTTCCCCCCCATTATGAGCCGAGACCACTTTCACCAGGCACTTCATCCGGGAGATAAAGATAATCTCTACTGTCTGGTGGTTGCTCAACAGCAAGATGCTCCCCTTGGTGTAAGGGGTGACGATCTTGGTAAAATAATCAACCACTGTCTGATTGAATTTAAAGGGCGTGTTACCGCAGATCTCTTGAATTGCCAGGGCAGGAGGAACCGGCTGCCGGTAAATCCGCAGGGAAGTCATGGCATCAAAGACATCAGCCACCGCGATTATTTTGGCAAAGCGGTGGATCCGTTTCCCCTGAAGGCCCCGTGGATAACCGGAGCCATCTTCCCGCTCATGATGCTGCAGGGCCATATGAGGGATTAAAAAACTGCTGTTGCTCCTTTTTTTCAGCAGCTCATAACCCTCCCTGGTATGTGTCTTCAGGAACTCGTATTCCACCGGTTCAAGTTTGGCCGGTTTATTGAGGATCCGGAAATCAATGAAGGTTTTGCCAATATCATGCAACAAGGCGCTGATGCCGAGGATCTCCAATTCGCTCCGGTGTAAACCCATAACCGAACCTATCAACACCGCTAAAACACAAACATCGACCGAATGGGTAAATGTGTAATTGTCATAGGCGTTGATTTTAGTGATCGTATAGATAATCCGGGGATCCCCCAGAATATAGTCGAGTATCTCCTTCACCACCGTCCTTAGCCTTTCCATATCAAGCGTTTCATTGTGTTTACACAGACTAAAGGTTGTTCGGAGCAAAGCAGTGGCTTTTAATCTAGTTTCTTCGCGAATGGGTTCAATGAATTCATCCTCAGCCGCGGTTTGTCCTTCCTGCACCCAGACGGTGCCGATGTTCAAAGCCTTAATCTTATCGATATAAAGCTGCTTGATAACAGTTTTATCTTGTAGTAAGACTAGGCCGTCTTTTTCCCGGCGGATCGGTTTAGCCAGGATCATCCCGGATTTTAGCGCCTCAACCGGAATCGCCTGCATGTTTGCTTCCCCCCCAACCTAAGTCTCTCAAGGAAAAAAGTTTGGTCTAGTTTAAAATTATAAACATTTTGGGGAGATTCTTCTGTCGATTTTTAAAATTTATCCGGATATAAAATCCGTTACTTTTAGAGCTTTCGAGATTAACCGGGCCGGCAGGAAACTAATCAGTTCCGGCACAATCCGCGCCGGCCGTCTTTTTCTTCCTGAACAATATTGCGGCTCCCCTGATGATCACCTTAATAATGGCATAAAAAGGAACAACGATTAAAAGCCCAATAAATCCAAACAACGGCGCCGCAATCAGAAATAAGATGATGATTCTTTTATATACATACTTGTGTTGTCCACCGGCATAATACTAAAGGTTAAAGCTATTAAGTTCCGCTCGGAGCAACCCAATATAATTCAAAAGATATCAAATGGAAGCTGGAATGATAAGAATGGTCTATGTTGCGATTGTGGGGGCTATTTTAGTGCTTATCGGCAATAACACCAAATTGAAGTATAGTAAACAACTCATTATCTCCGGTATGATAATCACTTTTATCGGTGTCGTCCTTATCTGGTACTTCCAAATAAGAAAATAGAGACCGGTGTATCACCCAGTCTCCATAGGAATAATTTTAAGTGAGGCGCAGTTATCTTCGGGATGTTGATACTAAATTGTTTTTCTATTGTTAACTAATTTTTCACCAATTGCGGTTAAAAAACCTCGAAATTGCTCCACTTTTAAATAGACCACCGGGACAACAACCAAAGTCATCAACATTGAACAGGTCAGTCCGCCGATCAGGGCCCAGCCCATACTGTTTTTAAATTCCGAACCGGCCGTCTTAGCTATGGCCAGCGGCAACATGCCGAAGATCATAGTTAAAGAAGTCATTAAAATCGGGCGCAACCGTTCCCTTCCCGCTTCCACTAAAGCCTCTTTAACCGAAAGCCCTTTTTCACGGCTCTTGTTGGTGAAGTCCACCAGCAAGATAGCGTTTTTACTCACCAAACCAACCTGCATGATAATTCCCATAATCGAAAATACCGCCAGCGAATTCTTGGTTAAAGCCAGGGCCAATAAAGCTCCGATTACGCCTAAAGGAACCGAAAACAATACCGCAAAGGGGTAGATAAAAGAATTATATAGCGCCGCCATGATTAAATAGACAAAAACGATTGCCGCTAAAAGCGCTAGCCCCAAACTGAAGAAAGAATCGGCCTGGCTTTTTAAGGTTCCCACAAAGGTGGTATTAACCCCGGAGGGAAACTTCTCCCGAGCCAGAGCTTCTCTGATGTCCTTACCGATATCCCCGCTGGTGCGGCCAACCGCCTGCGCGCTGACTGATATCGAATAGCTACGGTTCCGGCGTTGCAGCAAGGTTGGGCCCCGCGCCGGCACAATGCTGGCGAATTGATTTAAAGCCACCAATTTACCGTCATTATTCCCTACCGTCAGATTACCCAAATCCGCGGTATGCCTCCGGTCCGACTCATCGAAGATCACCTTGATGTCGTATTGGTTGCCGTCACGGTCCACAAATTTGGAATCGTTGTTTCCGGTAAGCCCCAATTGCAGAGTCTGGCCGACACTGGCCATATTCAAGCCCAGGTCCGCCATTTTATCGCGATCCACTTGAATGCTGCGCTCAGGTTGGGGAGCCTGCGCAGAGATCCGGACATTGGAAGTGCCGGGAATCCTGGCCATCAACTTGCTTACTTGATCGGCGGTTTTAGTCACATCATCCCAGTTGGGACCGTTAATAGCCACTTGAATCGGGGCCGATCCACCACTGCCCGGTAAAATACCGGGTTCGGAGACCACAACTTTAAGGCCGGGTATTTGACGCAGCATGCTTCTGATGACCTGACTAATCTCGGCTGTGCTGCGGACCCGTCTATCCTTAGGGACCAGGGTAATATCGAGCGAAGCTTGGTTTTCCGCAGAAGGCCCCCAGCCTCCACCGCCGCCGCCGGCGGTTGTATAAATAGTATCCACTTCGGGTATTTTTCCGATTAATTGCTCGATATTTTCAACCATAGTATTGGTCTGCTCAAGCTTAGCCCCTATACTTAGTTGAATATCAACCGAGATCTGGCTCTGATCAGCTTGGGGCATAAATTCGGTTCCGATAAAACCGAAAAAAACCAATGATAAAGCGGCTAAAAATAACAAAGCCGCCAGGATTAAAACTTTCCCTGGATTGGCCAGACTAAACCGTAATAATTTCAAGTAGTCGCCGGTTAACACAGTATAAATTTTCTCAAACCAGCTCCCGAACCTGCCCATTAAAGTTCCGCTTGTCAGTTTTTCAAGCTTGCCAAAACGGGAAGCCAGCATCGGGGTGACGGTAAATGAAACAAACAAGCTGGTCAAAGTAGAAATTACTATTACGATGGAAAACTGTTTCAACATCCCCCCGATGGTGCCGACGATCAAAGTCAAAGGCAGATAAACCACCACGTCCACCAGGGTGATGGAGAGGGCGGTGAAACCGATTTCATTCCGGCCGGTTAAAGCGGCCTCCCTCTTATCCTCCCCCTTCTCCAAATGACGGTAAATATTCTCCAAAACTACAATGGCGTCATCAACCAGAATACCGATGATCAACGACAAAGCCAGTAAGGTTATAATGTTCAACGAGAATCCAAGGGCCCACATCCCGATGAAAGTCACCACCAGAGAAGTAGGGATGGCGATCATCACAATTATTGAGTTCCGGATGCTGTGCAAAAAGAGTAACATGACTCCGGCCACCAGGAGAATCGCCAGCAAAAGATCTTCCTTGACGGCGTTGGCGGAATCCAGAATGAAGGTCGAGTTGTCGTAGACAATTTTGGCTTTTAAATTGTACTTCTGGTACTGGCGTTCCAGTTTTTGCAGCTCATTCCGGACCAATTTGCTGACTTCCACGGTATTGGCGTCGGACTGCTTGAGCACTCTCACTGAAATCGAGTCCACCCCGTTTATCCGGGTAATTGAAGTCAGGTCTTTTTTCCCGTCTTCCACTTTGGCTACATCGGTCAGGCGGATTTTTCCGCCTGTTGATGACCGTCCGACAACCAAATTCTTTAGCTCGGAAAGGGATTTAAAGCGTCCCGCCAGCCTGACGACATACAGGCCGTCGTTGTCCTTAATGGTTCCGGTGGGATACTCCAGGTTGGCGTTTTTAATTGTTTGCAATATGCTAAGGGGCGTTAACTGGTAAGACGCTAATTTACCGGCGTTCAGGCTGACTTTAATCTCCCTTTGCCGACCGCCGACAATATCCACCTGACCGACTCCAGCCATGTTGGAAATCCCCGGTTCGATAAAATCGTTTACTAATTGATAAAACTTGGTATCCGGCAAGTTGCTGGTAAATCCGATGGACATAATCGGGCGATCATCCAGAGATACTTTGGTAAGGGCCGGAGTCTGTACCCCATCCGGAAAGCTGCGGATAATCCGGTTCACTTTACGCTGGGCTTCCTGTAAAACGAAGTCGATATTGGCATCCGGGGTAAATTGAATTTGCACCCTGGAACTGCCCTCCCGTGAGCTTGAAGTGATGGTGTCCACTTTGTCCAGCCCGGAGATAGCGTCTTCAATGGGTTTGGTAACCGCTGTTTCAACCTCGCTGGCGGAAGCGCCCGTATAGGTTGTGCTGATACTGACAACCGGAATTGTCATACCGGGGAAAAGATCGTATTTTAATTGATAATAACCGTAAATTCCGAGTAAAGTTAAAGCCAGAAAGATAACTATAATGATAATAGGGCGTTTAATAGCAAGTTCGGTTATGGTCATTAGCTTATCCTCTTTTGGGTATTTTGTGAACAATTAGGTCCATTAACTTACTGTTGCCGGCGATAGCCTTTTCGATAGGCTTCTTTGCCTTTACTCCCCGGATAACTGCGCCCGTTTCCATAGTTTGGGGCGGGGTTGCTGCCCGCCACCATTACGGCTGAGTTATCTTTCAAGTTGTCTTGACCGCTAGTCACAATCTGCTCCCCTTCATTTAGCCCCTGCAACACCACAATATTGGTATCAACCTCCGGACCAACTTGAATATCGCGCAATTTGGCTTTTCCGGCTTTCACCACAAAGACTTGCGGGTTTTCAATACCGCCTACCAAAGCGTTACGGGGAATGGTTAAAGCTTCCCGGCTGGCGAAATTAAAGGTAACCCGGCCGAACATCCCCGATTTCAATTGATAGGCTTGCCGGTTGGGGATTGAAATCTGGACGGGATAAGTATGGGCTTCATCCGCTTTGACACCGATAGTATCGATTTTTCCAAAGAATTTGACCCCTGGATATACATCGGTGGTCACTTCGGCTTGATCACCGACTTTTAATTTGAACACATCCTGTTCCCCCAGATTTAACTTTACCTTTAAGGTGGAAATATCAACCACATTGGCAACGGTCATACCCGGACTGACCATGCTGCCCAGGTTAACCGGCAGTGAGGTTACAATCCCCGGGATCGGCGAAGTAATGGTGGAGTGTTTGTATTGGCGTTGCGCCGAAACGTATTGCGCTTCCGCCGCCTGAAAGGCTTGATGAGCCGATTCCAATTCGGCGTCGGAGATTAAACCCTCTTGATGAAGCTCAACCGAGCGCTCCCAATCTTTCTGCGCTTTTTTATAGTTTGTCTGCGCATTTAGAAAATTGGCTTCCGGAACTTCATCTTCAATTTTCAAAATGGGGGTGCCGGCTGCGACATAGGCGCCTTCTTTTACCATTATCGCAGTAACTTTTCCCTGGATCTGCAAATCGGAGACCACCGCCACGTCATTGCCGGCCACAATTAATCCTTGCTGGGAAAGATGTTCGCTGATTTTTTGTTTTATGACCGGAGCAACCGAAACCGGATAAGCGATATTTGGGTTGAAACGGGACTTTTTTACCATCTCGGCTCTGTTGGAGAATAAAGTAAAGACAATTATGCCGAAAACCGCCAAAATTATAACCAAAAGTATCAATCGTTTCATCCAAATCCCCCCCGCTATGATAGATAATATATATGGATTATGAGGTTTTCAGACGGCCTCTTATTTACCGAAATATCCTCCTTGATAAAAAAATATGTGATTAATCCAATATTAGGAATCCCGGACATTAATAACCTATCATAAAAGTGTCGTCCAAGTATAATCCTTAGGTTACAAATTTGTTAATGAAAATTGTAAAGCCCCGGGTCGCCGGAGCTTTTACACTGTATGCAACTTCAAGATTTTAGGAGCTTCTGCGCCGTCTTCACATCGTTGCGGATCTGGGCAACCAAGGCGGCGGCATCCTCAAAGCGCCGTTCCGGCCGGATGTATTTTAAAAATTCGACTCCGGCGGCGCGATGGTACAAATCAAGATCCGCCCCCAAAAGAAATACCTCGATTAGCGGCGCGTAAGCCCCAAAAGTCGGTTTAACGCCCACACTCGCTACCCCATAAAAGGTTTCCCCCTCAACCGTAAAACGGACAAGGTAAACGCCGTAAGCCGGCAATAAAATTCCCGGGGGAATCCGAATATTAGCGGTAGGAAAACCCAGTTTGCGGCCTCGTTTCTCACCCTCAACCACTACGCCGGTTAGGGTGAAGGGGTACCCCAGCATCCGGTTGGCCGCTTCTAGGCTTCCATCCAAGAGCAACCGCCTAATTCGGGAACTTGAGATAACCTCGCCACACTCTACAACCGGTGGGAACTGCTCGCTATAGATTTCAGCTGTTTTAGTCAGCTTCCGCAACAACTGGTAGTCGCCTTTACCTCCAGCGCCGAAGCGGAAATCATGTCCCACAACAATTGCCGTCGCCTTGAGCCCTTTTACCAGCCAGTCGTCGAAGAAAGCCTCCGGGCTTAACAAAGCGAATTGATGGCTGAATTCCACTTCCAATATAGCAGCCAAACCATATTCAGCTAGGAGTTTTTGCCTGACAATGGGCTGG
>JBLNCU010000033.1:0-12140 GCA_050260935.1 Bacillota bacterium | reverse complement strand
GAAAAGCCCATGTTAAAAGCTCTTCCAGCTTCAGCCTATGAGTTTGCAATTTGGAAACGGGTTAAGGTCAATATTGACTACCATATCGAGTTCGAAAAGAATTTTTACAGTGTCCCGTATCAACTGGTCAAACAAGATGTTGAGATTCGGGTAACTGCTAAAGTGGTGGAAGTCTTTCATAAACATCGACGGATTGCATCCAATCCACGGCAGAAAGCTTAAAAGTATCATTACACCACTTTATCCGACACATTGCAAGAAATGCTGGAAGCGGAGATGGATACGACTCTTGGTTATGAAAAACACGATGATGAAAACAAGGACACCGAAAATCGACGCAACGGCCGTAGTCAAAAAACGGTTCGTAGTGAATTTGGCGCTGTCACCTACAAATACCCCGCGATCGCGAAAGCGAATTCGATCCGGTTGTGGTAAAGAAACATCAGAAACATGTCACCGGGATTGAAGATCAAATTATCGCCCTTTATGCTAAAGGTGTATCAACCAGTGGCCTTTTTCAATTTCTTAACCCCAAAAACAACAATACTCATCTTCATCAACAATTTTGAAGAACTCCTCAAGAGTCTTTACTTCGGGGTCTGGCTCGTAACCATGCCATTTCAGATCGGCTCTTTGCCAGTATACTTTCCAGATGTCGCTTTTCTTGATATAAGTTGATTTTGCAACGGGAACTTCAATTGTTTTTCCGGGTTCTTTCCAGAAGGGTCTGATCTCAAAGATAATGATACTGTTTCCATCAATGCGAAAACCCAGATCTAATTCTTTTCGCAGATGAACCGGGGGCCGCCGTTTATCGAGAAAGGATTGGGCGAGCCTTTCAATCTTTTTAATTTCTAATTCGGAAAAAGCCATAGATTTTATCTCCTTCAAATTCGTTGCAGGTTATTTTACCCGTTATTTGCATTAATTGCTGATGTTCCTGGCGGTTTTGGTCAATGTGAGAATCGAGTTTTTGTTCTACTCTCTCGATCCTCTGGTCCATTTTATCAACCTTGCCATTCAGAAGTTGCAACTCTTCCCCAAAAGTCCGGAACTGGGCCCGTAAATCCTCTAACAACACCGCTACTTTGCTATCTTCTACCAAAAATCACTCCTTGGAGTTTCCTGGTTCCATTTTATCACAAATTACTAACGGGCAACAAAAACATTTGTGAAACCGGGGAGTTTATTAAGCCCTTACGGTTTTTTATTATCCTGGTGAAAAAATAAGCAGGAACCTCCCGGGAACTGGTAGAAAAAAGATCAAAAGTTAATTAGCGAGCTAAAATATGGTTTGGAGGAATAATTTTTGACCGACATAAAAGGACTAATCGAAAAACAAAGGCTGTTTTTTGAAAGCGGGCGAACCAAAGACCTTGATTTTCGCGCCGGAATGCTCAAGATCTTAAGAAAAGCCATAATCGAAAATGAACCGGAGATAATCGGGGCCTTGCGCGGGGATTTAAACAAAGCGCCTTTCGAATCCTACGAGACCGAGATCGGCATCATTTTAACTGAAATAAAACACACTCTAAAACACCTTCCGGCCTGGGCAAGGCCTAAAAGAGTAAAAACCCCGTTAACCCATTTCCCATCCTCGAGTTATATATACCCGGAGCCATACGGGACAGTGTTGATCATGTCTCCCTGGAATTACCCTTTTCAATTAACATTAGCGCCGTTGGTCGGCTCTATAGCGGCGGGGAATTGCTCGATTATTAAGCCGTCCAATTATTCTCCCAGATCATCGGCGGTTATCCATAAGCTCATTAGGGAAAAGTTTGATGAATCTTTTATTGCCGTAGTCGAAGGCAGCCGGGAGGCCAACCGGCAACTGCTGGAGGAAAAGTTTGATTATATCTTCTTTTCAGGCAGTGTAAACGTGGGAAAGGTGGTAATGGAAGCGGCCGCCAAACATCTGACACCGGTAACCCTGGAGTTGGGAGGAAAAAGCCCTTGTATCGTCGATGAAACGGCCAACCTGGATGTGGCCGCCAAAAGAATTGTCTGGGGGAAATTCTTAAATGCGGGCCAGACTTGTGTGGCGCCGGATTATTTATTGGTGCAGCGTAGGGTGAAGGATAAGCTCCTCTTTAAGATGCGGGAAAATGTTACCGGGTTTTTCGGCGTCAACCCCCTCGAAAGTCCGGATTATCCCAAGATTATCAATGAAAAGCATTTTAAAAGGCTGCTAAACCTGATGAAGAGCGGGAGAGTGGTTTTTGGCGGAGGTTACAGCGAGCAAACCAACCAGATAGCTCCGACTATTCTCGATGGCGTAACCTGGGAAAGCCCTGTTATGCAGGAAGAAATCTTCGGTCCCCTCTTGCCGGTGCTGGAATTTGAGGAGATCAGTGAAGCCGTTTCAACAGTAAACAAGCAGGCAAAACCGCTGGCGCTTTATTTATTTACCAATGACAAGGAAAGAGAGAAGTATATCATTAATAATACTTCATTCGGCGGTGGTTGCGTCAATGACACCATAGTCCACATGGCGACTCCATTCATGCCGTTTGGAGGCGTCGGAATGAGCGGTATGGGGGGCTATCACGGCAAAGCCAGCTTCGATACCTTCTCCCACCAAAAAAGTATTTTGAAGAAAGCGAACTTTTTCGATATACCGCTGAGATACCCGCCGTACAAGAATCATTTAGAGTTATTGAAGAAGATTATGAAGTAGTTGTTTTTATTATGTTTATTAAAAATTCAATTTAACCTATGTTAAAAACTTGCCATATCCCTTAGAATCATGGCGGTTTTAAAATTAGGCTGGACATTTTATAGATCATGGTTTATACTTAAACTAGATATGTAATGACATATTTACATTCTATCATTCAGCAGCCGCAAAGGAAACTGAAAGATGACGCTTTTAACCGAAAAATCGTTAAATAAAGATATTCCAGTGCCTTTATATTACCAGTTAAAAGAACTTCTGCTTGAATATATCAGTGAACACCATGATCAACTGGAAAAACCCATCCCCACTGAGTTGGAATTGAGCAGTCGTTTTAGTATCAGCCGGCCAACAGTGCGCCAGGCAATAAACGAACTGGTGGTTGAAGGTTATCTCTACCGGGTTAAAGGCAAAGGAACCTTCATCTCCAAACCCAAAATCAACCAGGAATTCCTACTGACTTTGGATAGTTTCAATAATGAGATGCGGAAGAAGGGGCTGAATCCTTCCACCAAATTAATTGATGCCAAAGTCATTCCCAGCGATGAAAAAATAAGCGCGGCTTTGACTTTGGAGATTGGAAGCGCTGTTTTCGAATTGCGCCGCTTGCGTTTTATTAATCATGAGCCCATTGTGGTGGTTGTTACCTATGTTCCGGCCGCTAAATGTCCAGGTTTACTTGAAAAGGATCTTGAACATGATTCCTTATACGAGATTTTGGAAAAAGCATACGGACTAGTGGTTTTTAAAGCAATTCGCAATTTGGAATCCGTCTCCGCCGGGCAGTATGAGGCCCAGCTTCTTGGGATTAAAAAAGGCGCTCCGGTGCAATTCTTTGAGAGCACGACTTACCTGGCGGACGGTTCTCCGATTGAATACTCTTTGGCTAAATATCGCGGGGATCGCAACAAATTTACCTTCGAGTTTCGCCGCAAGGTGTAAATTTTTTATGAAATAATGTAATGACATACTAACATTTTTTGGAGATGGTATTCAAATGCCGCAAAAAATCTTAATCACCCCTAAGTCGTTTAAAAATTATAAAGACATGGCCTATCCGTTATTAAAAACAAAAGGTTATGATATCATTGACAATACTATGGGTCGAACTTTGACGGAACAGGAGATTGTGGACTTTGCGGCCCGGGATGTGGTTGGTATTATTGTCGGAGTTGATCCGTTACCGGCCTCAGTATTAAACCAATGTAAAAATCTTAAAGCGATCTCCAAATACGGGGTAGGGATGGACAATATCGATCTGGAGCAGGCCAAAAAATTAGGGATTAAAGTAAAAAACGCCCTGGGAACCAACAGTGTTTCCGTAGCCGAACTGGCTATAGGATTTATGTTTACCGCCGCCCGGAAGATTCCGGCCATTGTTTCCAAGGTTAAAAACGGTTCCTGGGATCGGCTAATCGGCTGTGAACTGACGGGCAAAAAATTGGGTTTGGTTGGCTGCGGGCAAATCGGCAGGGAAGTGGCGAAACGGGCCAAAGGCTTAGAGATGGATGTTTTGATTTATGATCCTTATTTTAGCGATGAAAAATTCCTGGCCGGCTACAGTATTAAAAGTGCTCGTGATATAACGGAAATCTTCGAAACTTCCGATTTTATCTCGTTACATGTTCCGGCAACTCCGGAGACTAAAAAAATCATCAATAAAAACTCATTGCGGGTCATGAAACCGAACGCCGTACTTATTAATACCTCCCGGGGCGAACTGGTTGATGAAGAGGCTCTGTATGACGCTTTAAAAAACGGATTGATTGCTGCGGCGGTCCAGGATGTATTCTCTAGTGAACCTCCGGCGGCTGATAATAAACTCTTAAAACTTGACAATTTCATTTTAACTTCCCATATTGGCGCTTATACCCATGAAGCGGTTGAAAAAATGGTGATCGTCTCCACTCAAAACCTGTTGGAGATGCTTCAGTAGGAAGGATTACCATGTCAACCAAAAAGAGTAATTTCATTATGACAGTCGATGGGCCGGTCCGGGATACTCAATTTGGCTTTTGCCACAGCCACGAACATCTTTTTATTGCCGAAGGCCAATCAGCTAAGGTGAATCCAGCGTTGCGGATTGATTCTTTTCCCAAAACCCTCGCCGAGCTGAAGCTGTATCGAAAGGCCGGCGGCCGGAGTATCGTTGATGCCCAACCGGTTGGCTGCGGCAGAATGGCGGATTTGTTAGTCCGGGCTTCACGGGAGAGTGAGGTCCGGATAGTTGCCGCCACTGGGTTTCATAAATTGACTTTTTACCCTTCCGATCATTGGATTCATTCATTTTCAGCGGATCAATTGGCGCAACTTTTTCAAACCGAGCTTGAAAACGGAATGTATATCGATGGGGATAGTTCCATACCATCGCAACGTATCCCAGCTTTGCCCGGGGTGATCAAAACCGCCTCCGATCTGGAAGGCATTACTCCCAAGTACCGGAAACTTTTTGAGGCGGCGGCTTGGGCCGCCCGGCAAACCGGGACTCCCATCCTAAGCCATACCGAGATGGGGAAGGCGGCATTAGACCAGATCCGTTTGTTTTTAGATTATGGCCTGCCGGCGGAGTCGATTATTATTTGCCATTTGGATCGTACCTTAATGGATCTCGATTATCAGCTTCGTGTCGCGGCCTCCGGCGTTTATCTTGAATTTGACACCATTGGCCGGTTTAAATACCATTCGGATGAGAAAGAAGTAGATTTTATCGTAAAATTAGTGGAGCACGGCTACGAGGATCGTATTTTACTGGGACTTGATGTAACCAGAGAACGAATGAAGAATTATGGCGGAAATTTGGGGCTTGACTATATTGCCGTTAGTTTTCTCCCGATGTTAAAAAAAGCTGGTTTACCGGACGAGGTGATTGCCAAATTTACCATTCATAATCCGGCGCAGGCGTTTCAAAAAGTTAAAACAACATAAAAGGGGTCTTGATGATGAGCTTACCATTGAAAGCAACACAACCTACGATGTATTTTATCGGAGTAACGACTACCAGATCTTCGATTATGAAACTTTTTCCACTTTGGGCTAAGGCGTTGGGTTTAAAAGATGCGGTTATCAAAGGAATCGATCTTGAAATTCACGCTGATCCTCAAGTCTACCGTGATGTCGTTAATTTTATAAAAAATGATCCGTTATCCTTAGGCGCTTTGGTTACCACCCATAAAATCGATCTTTATAACGCCGCTAAAGATATGTTTGAATACCTTGACCCTTATGCCAGGATGTTTGGGGAACTTTCTTCCATTTCCAAGAACAACGGCCGGCTGGAAGGATATGCCAAGGATCCCATCTCCAGCGGTTTAGCGATGGAAGCCTTTATTCCGAAAAATTACTGGCAAGATCATCGGGGTGAGGTATTTATCATGGGAGCCGGTGGCAGCGCCATCGCAATCAGCTCCTATCTTTTAAATAAGGATAAAGGCGCGAACATCCCAACTAAACTTATTGTCAGCAACCGCAGCCAACCGCGGTTAACTGAGATCGCAAGGATCGTTAAGGAAATCAATTCGGACGTGCCGGCTGAATTTTACCTTACGCCGGAAGCGACTCAAAATGATGCCATTCTAAAAAAACTAAAACCATATTCTTTAATCGTTAACGCCACCGGATTGGGTAAAGACCGTCCCGGATCACCACTAACTGACGATTGTGCTTTCCCTGAAAACAGTTTGGTATGGGAACTTAATTACCGGGGAGAACTCGACTTTATGCATCAGGCTATCAAACAAAAAGCGGCCAAAATTCTTCATGTGGAGGACGGTTGGATTTATTTCATCCATGGTTGGACGCAGGTGATCGCCGAGGTGTTTCATATCGATATTAAGGGGAAACTCTTTGATGAAATCGAGCAGATTGCCAATAAACTACGGTAATACGAAACAATTAACCTTAAAAATAAACAGACGGGGTGATCAAGATGCAAGGTATTAATGTAAATCCCTTTGCTTTATATTTTGATTTAAAAAGCGGCCTATCTACGGATAAAGCCAGTACTAAGCGGTATTTGGCGAACATGAGAGGCATGTTCGCCGATGAAGCGGCGTTGGAAGCGATGATCGCTAAAGAAAATACTATGGTATATGAATTTTATGAGTTGGGACTTCCGGAGAGGCCTGGCGATCTTCTCTTCGGCACCAGTATTACTTATCCCGGAAAAGTGGGAGATGAATATTTTATGACTAAAGGCCATTTCCATACCATTCTGGATACCGCCGAAGTGTATTATTGTTTAAACGGTAACGGTTATATGTTGATGGAAAACCCTGAAGGAGACTGGGACGCTCGGGAGATGACTCCCGGGAAAGCGGTTTATGTTCCCGGACGGTATGCTCATCGCAGTATTAATATAGGTTCCACGCCTTTGGTTACTTTCTTCGTTTTCCGGGCGGATGCCGGTCATGATTATGGCACGATTGAAAGCAAAGGTTACCGCAAGTTAATTGTGGAAAAAAACGGCAAAGCGGTTATTATTGACAATCCAAAGTGGCGGTAATGTTAATTCAATGGGGCATTAGGATGAAAAAATGGGAAAGTATCAATAAAACCACAGATATAATCATTGGCGCCGGCGCCGTCTTGGGGACCCAAGACCGCCCGCATTGCGATCTTGTCGGGCGCCCAATATGTGGTTAGTCCATTCTTAAACAAAGGAAGCACAAATGAAGTGAGTTGAAGAGTTAAAATGAGTATTACACGCAATAATCTGTTCTTCTTTCAACCAGCCCGTTATCGTAACGGACCTTTATCAACTCGCCTGGCTGAAGTGACTCAGGAAATAAAACACCTGAAGCGTAAAGTCGCCGTTTTATATGAAGCAAAAGGATTTACCGATCAGGAGGTCTTGCGGCTGGCGGAGAAGATCGATTCTTTATTGAACGAATATGACCTTTTGTTACAGAAAGATTGCAGATAGCAAATTAATATAGGCAAAAATTCCAAGGGCCGGACCGGATTACGGTGAAGCTGAAGGAGACTAGTCAACCTGTGATTGTGTCGCAATTCTTGGTGATGAGTCTGGAGCATAAACTTCGGGCTCTTTGGTCCGAAATTTACAAGGAGCTGTTTTTAGACTGTGAACCGATTGTTTTTGAACTTCAGATCGCCGCTCGATGCAAAACTGGGAATTTTTCAGGAGACCCTCTTTAGAAGATCGTTGGTGCCCTCTGCCGGTGTGAAATGTGAGATTTATTGACAAATATTAAATGAAAGTATATCATAATAATCGAAAATATATTTTTAAGAGGAAACTATTTTGGGTATCAATGGAAAAGGGCCTTTATTTGCCGAGGAACGCAAACAAAAAATATTGGAACTTTTGAAACGCAATAAAAAAATTACCGTCCCCGAACTTTGCGACTCCTTTAATGTATCGGGCGCGACAATCCGTAACGACCTCCGTGAATTGGAGAATGCGCAACTAATAAAGAGGACCCATGGGGGAGCGATCTTAAATACCAAAACAGGGTTTGAACTTGATTCCAAGCATAAGGAAGTTCAAAATCTGCAGGCAAAGATTAGAATAGCCGAAATAGCCATTGATCTAATTGAAAACGGCGATACAATTATTTTGGATACCGGAACAACCACCCTGGAACTTGCTAAAAAATTGAAAGAAAAGAAAAATGTCACCGTAGTTCTCAATGATCTGGAGATTGCGCGATGTTTAGAGAATTTTGATAGCGTCAATCTTGTTTTTTTGGGGGGTAACATTCGTAAACATTTTCATTGTACGGTCGGCCCCGCCGGAATTAGAATGTTATCTGAGTTGACGGTTGACAAAGCTTTTATGGCTACCAACGGCTTATCAATTCATAAGGGAGCTACTACTCCCGATGTTAATCACGCCGAAATCAAAAAAGCGATGATTGCGACAGCCAACAAAGTGATTATGTTATGCGACAGCAGTAAAATAGGAAAAAATTCATTCGTGCAATTTGCATTGGCGACACAAATCGACACTATCATCACGGATTACATTGAAGACGGCATCAGAAAAGATTTTGAGATGCAAGGGATCGGAATTATAACTTCTTTTAAATGATAAGATACAACATTACTAATACTAAAAAGAAACAATAATAATTTAAAACAAGTGATAGTATAGTTTTCGAAGTGAAAATGATGGGTAACCAATCTCGTATCATGGTTTGGGTACAAATGGTGTGTTTGATTTTAAACACACCATTATTTTTGTATGCCAGGCATGGACGTTGTCTAAAGTGAAAGTCCAGGACCGGGGGCCGGCGAGCACCCGCGCCGTACTAGCTACGCAGCATGTAGGGGACGGGTTGGCCGCTCCCTCCCCTCGCTTGAGTGGAAATAAATTTGAATGATTACAAGCAAATGATATTGACATATGTCTATAAGCGTGATAATATAAAAATAAATAAAAACAAATGATAATAGGAAGTGCAAACCTTTGAAAAAAAATTATGTTGGTGTTTGTTTGATTGGCGCTGGCCGGGCCGGGATGATTCATGCCGCAAATTTTAAAACTAGAGTTCCAAATGCCAAATTGGTCGCGGTGGCAGATCCCGTGGAGGAAGCGGTTAAGAAAGCTTGTCACGACTTGGGAATCCCCAAGTATTACTTGGATTATAAAGAAGCTTTACGTGATGACGAAATTGATGCGGTAGTAGTCGTAGCCCCCACAGTTTTTCACCGGGAGATTGTGGTCAATGCGGCCATCGCCGGTAAGCATATTTTTTGCGAAAAACCCATGGCCATGGATGAATCCGAATGTGAGCAAATGATTCAAACGGCTGATGCCAATCGGGTCAAGTTACAGATTGGATTTATGAGGCGGTTTGATGAGAGTTACATACAAGCCAAAGAAATAATCGCGGCTGGTGATATTGGCGATGTGGTCTTGGTGAAATCCCTGACTAGAGGCCCCAGCATCCCTCAAAAGTGGACTTACGATCTTAAGAAAAGCAACGGTCCGTTGGCCGAAGTAAACAGTCATGATATTGATACGCTGAGATGGTTTACCGAGGGTGAATTCGATTCGGTATATGCGCTCGGTGGTAATTACCGGTGTCCGGAGGCATTGCCGGATTTTCCCGATTACTATGATAATGTGATTATGAACGCCACATTTACCAATAAAAAGCAAGGCGTGATTGATGGCGCGGTGTCGGTTAAATATGGTTACGACGCCAGGGTGGAAATATTGGGTACCAAAGGTGTCATTTTTCTCGGACAGGTCCACCAAAAGACAGTGGTAGTTTGCAATCAAGACCGGGGTATGGTGCGGCCGGTCATGAATAGCTGGCGCTTTTTGTTCAAAGATGCTTATCTGGCTGAAGATATTCATTTTATTCAGTGCATTTTAAATGATGAAAAGCCGCGAGTTACCGGAATCGACGGTAAAATGGCCGTAAAGGTGGTTGAGGCCGGGAATCTATCGATTAGGGAGAAGAGGATTGTTAAATTAGAATATTGATGGGGTGTTGACGATGTTGGCAGCTTTGTTGTACGGCCCAAACGATCTCCGGGTGAAGCAGGTAGAAAAGCCTGAGATTAACAATAACGAAATATTATTAAAAATTAAAGCGGCGGCAATTTGCGGCACGGATCTGCGGATGATCCGTAATGGATATAAAGGGGTCGACAAAGAAAACCCTAGAATTCTCGGGCATGAATTGAGCGGAATCGTTGAAGAAGTAGGCGGGAATGTCAAGGGATACCGTGAAGGTATGGCGGTAGCCGTTGCTCCGAATATGGGGTGCGGCATCTGCGATGAATGTGTAAGTGGAAATACTCAGCAATGCAGGGATTATCAGGCGTTGGGCATCAACTTGGACGGCGCTTTCGCCGAGTATGTCAGGATTCCCGAACCGGCAGTCAGGCAAGGGAATGTTACCGAATTGAATTCAAAAGTTTCCTTTGAAGAAGCGGCGTTAAACGAGCCATTATCCTGCGTTTATAATGGTTTTTTAAGATGCCGTGTTCAACCGGGCGATAATGTTTTGATTATCGGCGCCGGACCGATTGGATTAATGCATGCCAAACTCGCTAAAATGGCCGGCGCGGCTAAAGTTTTAATCAATGACCTTTCCGAGGAACGCTTAGCGGTTTGTTCCAGGATTGACAACTCTTTTCAGGCGCTTAAAACCGAATCCCTAAAAGAACAAGTCATGGATTTAACCAACGGCAAAGGGTTGGACGTGTGTATTACCGCCTGTCCTTCACCTCAAGCCCAGGCTGTTTCGTTGGAATTAATGGCCACGGGCGGCAGGGTTAATTTTTTCGGCGGGCTTCCAGCCGATCGCGAAAAGGTCATGCTCAATACGAATTTAATCCATTATAAGCAGTTAATGATAACCGGCACCGCTAGAGCAAGTCTTTCCCAATTCCGAAAGACTCTCGACTTCATTGCGGAAGGACTGGTTGATGTCAAGAGTTTGATCTCCACCAGGTCTTCCTTGGCTAAAATAGAAGAGGCGGTTCAATTGGCGGCTGGAGCAAACGGCCTGAAGAATATTATTAGTTTTGTTTAAGCAAGGGGGGGTCTGAGTGTCAAATGGGTATTTAATTGGCGTTGATATCGGCACCCAGGGAACAAAAACAACTCTGATAAATACCGCAGGGGAAATAATTGCCGAAGCGTTTGAAAATTCCAGACTGATTAGTCCGGCCAGCGGCGTGGTGCAACAAGAAGCGGATGATCTTTATTATTCAGTTACCCGGACCATTGCTGAAACTGTTTCCAAATCCGGGATTAAGCCGGCGGATGTATTGGCGATCGGCATCGACGGCCAAATGGCCGGAATTATGGGAATAGACCGGGATTGGAATGCCGTCACATATTATGACTCCTGGCTGGATACCCGTTGCGAAAAATATATCGCGAAAATAAAAGCGGAAGCTGAGGAAGGAGTAATCCGGATCACCGGTTGCCCGGTAACTTACGCTCATGGTCCCAAGATATTGTGGTGGAAATATGAACGGCCCGATGTTTATAAAAATATCGCCAAATTTGTCTTGCCCGGCGCTTATGTGGCTGGAAGGCTGACCGGTTTGAAAGCCGAAAATGCTTATATTGACTATACTTATTTACATTTTTCCGGATTTGGAGATGTGGAACGGCTCCGTTGGTCTGAAGATTTATTGAATTTGTTCAGAGTCGAACGGGATAAAATGCCGGAAATTGTAGAGCCCTGGAAGATAATCGGGAAATTAACCACGGAACCGGCTCAAGCTTGTCGCCTAATCCCTGGGATTCCTTTAGTGGCTGGTTGCGGCGATTCCGCCGCCACTTCATTGGGAGCCGGAATTACCAAAAAAGGTTTATTGTTCGATATCGCCGGCACTGCTTCAATTTTTTCATGTTGTGTCGATCAATATAAACCTGATATTAATAACAAGACACTGCTCTTCGCCAGATCGGTTGTTCCGGGATTATGGATTCCAATGGCCTACATTAACGGCGGAGGGATGTGCCTGAAATGGT
>JBLNCU010000032.1:0-20168 GCA_050260935.1 Bacillota bacterium | reverse complement strand
GGGACAGAAAGAGTCAATTTTGATTCTATGAGAGTTAAACTCGGGTCTCAAAGAGTCGAGTTCGACTCTTTGAGAGTCGGATTGGGGACTAAAAGAGTCCAATTTGAACAGGGCGAACTGGGACAACCATTTATACCAGAGATTTAGATCATCTGATGAAATTTTCATAACGTTTTTCTCCTTAAGCGACTACAGCTCTTGATTTTCTTTCCCGGTAAGGTTAAACCCCATTTACCGTAAGGTATTGGCTAAAAGCGCAAAATTCTTGATATACCCACCCTGGGTTATATTGAATAGTTTTGTTTATCCCCCTGTTCTAATTTTAACAAATTCAATTGTTTGGTCTCCATAACCTTGGAGGCCGTTTCATTATGTTACCCACGGGATGATCAATTAAATCTCCTTCAACCATTTTGCTCTTGCCCAGCCGCGCTTTCCATCAAGTCTTTTAACCAAGAGCCAACCGCCTTTAGTCGCCATTATTTCCACCCGTGAGCCCTCTGATAGAGAGTAACTCGCGGTCGCTTTGGCGCCGGGTTCCAAAAAAGCCGTGGCCCCGGTCGTGATAACCACCGCTTGTTTCCGGCAATACGGGTAATAGGCCAATCCGGTCAATAATAAAACCAGTAAAAATAGGCAGCCGGTGAAGGGGAGGGCAATGCGGTAAGCCTTCTTCAAACCGCCGGTTCCTCTATCCAGGATTTTCGCCGGCTTTAAAACAGCCAGGATAGCGAAGAAGGTGAATAAGAAGAAAAGGAAGGAAGAAGCTAAAGTAAGCTGGTTCAGAGGCGCCAGTCCGGTCAGGTTTTGGAGCCATTCGGTTTTCCAGTTGGTTTCCCCCTCATCAACCCCGGATAGAGCCAGGCTTAGATTGGTCTTAAGGTCTCGATCCCATGGGATTAACCGTTTGGCTTTTTCATAGTATAAGACGGCCCAACCCTTTTGGCCTAGTTTTAAATAGGCATTGCCCAAGTTGAAATAAAGGCTGCCGCTTTCATAGCCCCGTTCGACTAATTGCCGGTAATCCGCAACCGCTTTTCGAAAATTGCCTTTTTCGTATTCCTGATTGGCTTGGACCAAAAGTGGCCCAGGGTTAGACGAAAGCCTGGACAGGCCGGCTGGTTGAGCCGCAACCGGCATGGCCATTCCCAATAACAATAATAAAATTAACAATCGCTTCTCGAAAAGTGTCAATCGCAGTTTGGCTGTTTTCATCTTCCGCTCCTTTTGCGGCAGTTTTTCAAGCCGCCGGTGGTTACCAGTTTCTGTTCACAATCCGCTTTAAAAGGTCTTGCATTCTTAAAGCCCGCTCCGGTGTTAAGGAAGCCCCGGTAAAGGAGCACTGGTCATATTCTTCAAAGAAACTCCGAATATCACCAAGAACTTCTTCTTTTACCCCCCGGTTTTTCAAGGATTCTACCACTGTGGCGGTCATCCCGGCCACCGGCAGGTCAAACCTTTTGCCTAAATATTCTTTTAAAATTCGCAGCAAATTGGCCACCAGTTGATCATTATCGCCTTCAGCCAAGAACTCCCCGGCGGCGGCCAATTCCTCCCGGGCCTTGACGGTGGCTTGAAACAGCCTTGCTTTTGGAGAATCCGATTTTAAAATCTCCTGTTTTCTGCGGTACAGTATGGCGCTGATGAAAACCAGGACCGGTATTGCTTGTACCAGCCAAAACCAATACTGATTTATTAAAGGCTGTTTTTTTAGGTATAATCCTCCAGCCCCCTTTTTGAGCGGGGCCATTTTCAGGAGGAATGATTGGTCTTCTCCGGCCGCAGACATTTGAAAGCGGGGGTTAGGTATTATGGTAACGGGTATTACCGAACTAAGCGACCGGTAGCGGCCGCGGGCCGGATCAAAGAAATTAAAATTATATGGCCCGATTTGTTTTAGGCGATTATCTAAGGGGATAATAGTCTGTTCAAAGGTAACCTGGTCCCGCCAATCTGTCCGGGAAGAGCCGGCGATAACTTTCTCAGCGCTATAAGCCTTTAAACCGCCGGAGTTTTGTAATACCGGCGCGGCGGCTGTTTGAAGATTTCCATAACCGGAGACGGTCAGTTCGACGGTTATGGGTTCCCCTTGAGTGGCTCTAGGCGAAGCGATAGAAACACTCAATTGAAACTGGCCGACCGCGCCCGAAAAATCAGCGGGCCGTCCGGAGGCGGGCAAAGGCAGGACTTTAAGGATTATTTTTTTGCTGCTCACTTCCATAACCCGGCGTTTGCTGAAGTTGTTTTCAGTCACTAAGTAGCAGCGTTGCTTGATGGGGCCCAATGCAAAAACGCCAGCTTTAACTGGAGTTATTAGGTAAGAAAAGGTGATCATCCGGCCTGGGGTGTCATTTATCTGACATTGCTTCTGGATCGGATTCCGGGCTTTGTCAAAGATGAATTCCGGTTGATCCAGGACCGGTTCATCCACCATATTCACTAATAAACCGCTGATATAAAGGGTAGTTTTGAGCGGTAGACGCTCACCCAGGTACATTTGGGTCTTCGGCAGGCTAAGGTCAAGATATAGCCGGTTATCAATTTGGGGCGCCCGGATGGAAACGGAGCTTCCTTCAGAATTTACCGTAGTAACAGGGGTGTTAGGTCCGTTATCATCCGCCAGGACCCTAATTGCGATAATCAAAAAAAATAGGATTGTTACCGATGAAACCCATATTGAATACCTTAAAAGCCTCTGCTTCGGGGATTTCATTGGCTTGGCCTCCTTTTTGGACTACCAATCCTTACCAACAGAAGGATTGTTCTCCGGTATCAGTCTGGCTTTATATTGATCGTTACTGGCGCTGTTTTTCAATATATTCTCAATCTCCTGTCGCTGGTTTTGTTTAGGATGGGGTTGGTTTAGCAGCCTTTCCATATGCAGCCGGGCAAGTTCATAATTATATTTGGCGTCGTTATCCAGCGGGTTCACTTGTAAAGCTTTTTTATAGCCGGCTAACGCTTGAGTATATAATTTAAGGGCTTGCTCAGGTTCGGATTCGCTTTGAGCGGCGTTTTTGTAAAGGATATTGCCATAATCATAAAAATAAACTCCCAGCGATTTATAGGGTTTGGCTAGAGCAGCGTTTAGCCCGGGAATGGCCTTTTGGAAAACCGCTGCCGCTTTCGACATCCTCCCTTGTTGGTAAAGGGAGAGGGATATGTTGTGAAGTACAGGCGGACTGTTTGGAGCGTCCACCGCCAGATCTTCGTATATGCTTTGAGCCTTTTCATAGTCGCCAACGGCATACCAATGGTTTGCTCCAGCCATAATAATAGTTTTGTCCCAAACCATGTAAATCATCAAGGATGTCATTATCAGCAACGCTCCGCTGAGCAATATGAAAGTTTGAGGCTTTCTCACAACACTACCTCCTTGCGCCCGGGAGCCCGGAGGGCCAAAAATGTAAAAGTTTGGAGAAAAGACTCTTCAACCATCCCCGGGAGTCATATCCGGCACTTAATTCGGCCAGTAGAAAAAGAAAGGCTAAAAATAAGGGTATCTGATAGCGGTCGATATATTGTTTTTGCTTTTTAGAACTTAGTTCGGTTTGATAATACTTTAACAGTTGGTTGTGATATAATTTCTCCAAGCCGAGGGAGAAGTCGTCGGCCCGGATATAGGCGCCGTTGCCGGCCCGGGCGATCGCCTTCAAGATCTCTTCGTTTAAAGCCGTTTTTACTGGATTTCCCGAATCGTCCTTTATCGGGACAAGATTTCCATTTTGGTCCGGCAATTTGATTAATGCTCCTTCCGGGCTGCCAATACCGACGGTATAGATATGGATGCCTTCTTGAGCCGCTTTTTCAGCCTCAACCACCGGTTGGCCTTCGTGGTTCTCCCCATCGGTAATTAAAATTAAAATCTTGTTCCCGGTAGCGGATTTGAATGCCCGGCGGGCATTGGCAATTGCTGTTCCTATAAGGGTGCCGCCCCGGGGGATGCTGTGAACGGTTAAACCGTCCAGCGCCATTCCAAAAGCAGTGTAATCCGTTGTTAACGGGCATTGCAAGAAGCCGGCTCCGGCGAAAGCGATCAGTCCTACCCGGTTGCCGTTTATTTTAGCTAAAAAGTCTTTGAGCGCCAGTTTGCCGCGGTCGAAACGGGTGGGCTTGATATCGGAGGCCAGCATACTTTTGGAAGCGTCCAGGGCAAAAATAATCTCCAATCCCCGGCTTTTAACCTCCCGCCACCGGTAACCCCATTGGGGGCCGGTTATGGCCAAGGCCAGGAAGAGAATGGCAAAAATCCGCCAAACCGCTCCTCTAGTCCGCAGCCGGTTGGCAACTGGGGGAACAATTTTCGGGAGCAGATCCGCCGCGGCCAGCCGGCAAAGATCCCTAGTCCGCCGGCGGTTTGCCCAAACGAAATGAATAGCGAGCAAGACCGGGATCACTAATAAAAACAAGTAGCAAGGAGCGTTAAACTTCATGGAATTCTCCTGAAAACAGTATTGGACAGGATAGTTTCAGCGACTAAGAAGGCCAACGCCAATAAAAGAAAAACCGGGTACAAGTCTTGATATTCTTGATAACGGGGCATGGTGGAAACCGAGCGCTCCATTTTGTTGATCCGTTGAAAGATCTCCTCCAGCATCCGGGTATCGGTGGCCGGGAAATAACGGCCGCCTGTTTCTTCGGCAATCCGTTTCAACAGGTTTACATCCGGGCGGACGTTTTGGGGGTTGCCGCCGCCCGGTTGTTCGACGACCGGAGCGGAAATCCCTCCTTCGGAACCGGCTCCGATCGTATAAACAACTATCGACAGGGATTTGGCCGCCTTAGCCGCTGTCTCCGGCATAATTGGACCGGCATTGTTCACCCCGTCGGTTAAAAGGATGATGACCTTACTCTTGGCGCTAGAATCCCGCAGCCGGTTGACTGCGGAGGCCAAGGCCGAACCGATGGCTGTGCCTTCCTCAATCATTCCGGCTTGAAGCTCGTCCAGCCGGGAACGGCACCAATCGTGATCCCAGGTTAAGGGAGCCAAAATATAAGGCTGCCCTGAAAAGATAATAATCCCAATCCGGTCGTCCGGCCGTTTTTCGATGAATTTACCGGCCACGGCTTTGACAACCTCCAGCCGGGTGCTGCTTTTTCCGTGCAATTTAAAGTCCGCAACCGACATGCTGGGGGATACGTCGAGCGCCAGCAGAATATCAATTCCCATGCGGCGTTCTAAAGACTCCCGCAAACCGATTTGCGGTCTGGCCAGTCCAATAACCATCAGCACCAGGGCGACTATGCCAAACCAGGGCATGACAGCCGCGCCCCCCGCCCTCCAAGTCGGTTTAATTCCCCGCAGGACTTCAAGATCCGAATAATTAATCCCGGTATTCCTTTTATAGGGATTATGGTCGCCTTTAATGAGAAAGAACGCCAAAGGGACGATTATGAGGATTAAGCCTAAAAATAGAGGATAACGGAAGATGATCATGCGCTCTTCGCCCCGGTTGGTTCCATATTAGGCAACTCTTTGGTCGTTTCGATAAAATCTTTAAGGCCGTTGAAGAAATGGTTGGCCTCAACGACAGTCGGGGTTTGCCCGGCAAATTTAACTAGATCGGCCTGGGACAAAAACCTGCGCAACAATTGCTGTTGGGCTTGGTCCAGCAAGGCGCCGCCGGAGACTTCCGCTAAAAGTTCCTCGGTGGTCATTTCCAAGGCTTTTATTCCGTAGCGAAGTTCGATATATTCCCTAATGCATTCGGCTAATTCCGAATAAAAGATTTTAAAAGCGCCTTTTTCCAAATGCCCCGCGGCTTGAAGGAGATCCAAGCGGCGCAAGGCGATAATATGGGCCGGTTCAAGCGGCGTAGTTGGTTGATTTATTCCGGCGGTTAGTTTTTTGGCCAATATTTTTCCCAGCAGCATCAACAAGGCCAAGATTGAATAAGCCGCCAAAAAGCAGGCTAAAACCAGGTAGCGGGGGGATAGGCCCACCGGCTTTTTTACGGGTTTGATATCCAAGGCCAAAACCTGGGCCTGATCTTTGTTGCCGGGCAGTACCGAAATTACCTCCAGATTAATACCTGGGAGGTTATAGGTTGACCTTTTTCCGAACTGGTCTTGATAGACTACCTTTATGGAGGGTACAGTGCATTTTCCAGTTTGCCAGGCGGTGAGGAGATAATGAATTTTTAATCTGGAGCCGTTTTGGAATGTTTCCGGTTTTGACGGTATTACTTTTTGTATTTCAAGGTCTTTAAAGGTGGATTCATTCAGAATAGGCGTCTCAACTCGAATCCCGGTTCCGGTTTCCAGAGTTAAAGTCAAGGGGATCGGGTCACCGATTTTAAAAGGGCCGGGTTTATCCAGCTTGAACCAGCCTTGGACATACCGCCCCGGAGGCAAGGTCAGCGGTTTATGGAAGAGACACCCGCCAAAGGTGGAAGAGGCTATTATTCCAAGCAACAGCAGTCTGTAATTTAAAATTTTACTCAGTTTCACCGGCAGTTTCAGTCCACCCCCGCGTCTTTGAACAAATTTATATTGGGAATTACCGGACCCTTCGGTGTCCCCGCTTTGAAAAGAAACGCTGTAGCGGTTGAAGATATGATTTATCAGTGGTTATTTCAATGAGGTCAACCTGCCGGGCCGCTAACATTTTAGAGTTTCGCAGCCATTGTTCTGCGGCTTTCATGCGGAACTCCGCTCGAACCTCCGGTGAAGAGGTATCAACGACGGTCCGGATCCCGCTTTCATTGTCTTGAAGTTCCAGGAGCCCGACGGCAGGCAATTCAAACTCCCGGGGGTCGGATATCCTAACCGCAATCAGGTCGTGGCTTTTGGCCAACCTTTGTAAAGGCCCGGCAAAATCTTTCTCCCGGAAGTCGGAGATTAAAAAGACAACGCTCCGCCGCTTTAAAACCCTGGAGGCAAATTCCAGGGCCTGTCCGATATCGGTCCCGGTCCGGCTGGGTTGGTAACCCAGGATCTCCCTGATTACCCTTAAAACGTGAAACCGGCCGTTTTGGGGCGGTAAATATTTTTCACAGGCGTCGCTAAAAATCAAGAGACCCACTTTGTCATTGTTTTTAATGGCCAAGAAGGCTATTAGAGCTGAGACTTCAGCGGCTATCTCGCTTTTTAGGGCATTTACGGTTCCAAAATATTGAGAGCCGCTTAGATCAACCAGCAGCATTACGGTTAATTCCCGCTCTTCGGCGTAGCGTTTGCTGAAAGGGGATCCGGCTCTGGCCGTGACATTCCAGTCGATGCTCCGGATATCATCACCGGGAATATACTCCCGGACTTCGTCAAATTCCATCCCGGCCCCTTTAAAAGCGCTCACATATTGACCGGAGATCACTTCGTCGCTTAGGCGGGAGATTTTTAACTGAATCTTTTTGATTTTAGCTAAAATTTCCTTGGGCAGCATTAGGGTACGGCGATCTCGTCAAAGATTTTCCCGATTATATCTTCGACGGTAAGTTCATTAGCTTCGGCTTCATAAGAAATAATAATCCGGTGGCGCAGCACATCCGGGCCGATGGTTTTGATATCATTCGGAACTACATAGCCTCTCCCTTGCATAAAGGCATAAGCTTTGGCGGCGATGGCCAAGTTGATGGTCGCCCGGGGCGAAACCCCGTATTCGATGTAATTTTCGATATCAAGATGGTACTTTGCCGGTTCGCGGGTAGCCATCACCAGATTGACTATGTAGTCTTTGATCTTGGGATCCAGGTAAATTTGATCGACTACTTGGCGGACCTCCAAAATATCCTGGGGAACGATCACCGGCTGGATCTCCAGGGAACGGCTGGTTTGGGCCATCCGTTCCATAATGGCCAGTTCCTCTTCCTTGCTGGGATAACCAATTCGCAATTTGAACAGAAAGCGATCGAGTTGGGCTTCGGGCAAGGGGTAGGTCCCTTGTTGCTCCAAGGGATTTTGAGTGGCCAGAACCATAAACGGTTGTTCCAGCGGATAGGTTTGACTGCCGATGGTAACCTGCCGTTCCTCCATGGCTTCAAGCAGGGCGCTCTGTACTTTGGCGGGGGCTCGGTTAATTTCATCCGCCAAGACCAGCTGGGCGAAGATCGGCCCCTTTTTAGTGGTAAAAATGCCGGATTGGGGGTTATATATCAATGTGCCGATTAGATCGGCGGGCAATAAATCGGGAGTAAACTGAATCCGCTGAAATTCCGCCTTAATACTGGCTGCCAGGCTTTTAACAGACAAAGTCTTGGCCAGACCGGGGACTCCTTCCAGGAGGACATGACCGTTGGCAAGTAAAGCGAGGATTAGACCATCAATCAATTTTTCCTGGCCAACCACTGCTTTTTGGATTTGGTTCTTAATTTTTTTGACAAATTCACTCCGGGATTTAACGGTTTCGTTAATAGCAGCGACATTTTCATTCATTTAAAGGTCCTCCGGGAATTGGTTTCAGCAAGCGCTGCCTGATTTTGTCGGCAACTTTCTCAACTAGAGTCTGATTACTTGCAAACTGGATCAGTTATTTCCAAAATTCGCTTGTTTTAGGATTTTTCCTGCAATACCGGGTAAAATGCTTTGAAAGATCAAAAAGAAGTTTCTCCATAAACGGCTGGGATTTTTTGTGGGACAATAAAACCCGCCGGTTTTAATTGTGACTTTGACAAAGAAAAAGGGGCCGCTTAAAAGTAGTTTTTTTAAGTCGGCCCCATTTAAACGACAGGTTGTCCGTTTTCAAATATTTCCTTGTAACCCGATATCTCCGGCCACCTTTTGCATGCCTTTGAGGGTTTCCGCGATAACCTGGTCCAGTTCCATGCCGAGGCTCTTGGCGCCGTTCTCGATGATCTCGCGGTTCACTCCGGCGGCAAAGGCTTTATCTTTCCACTTTTTCTTGACCGACTTAACTTCCATATCAAGTATGCTCTTGCTGGGCCGGACCAGGGCGGTGGCGCCAATCAAACCGGTCAATTCGTCGATGGTGTAGAGGACTTTCTCCATGCGCTGGGTTGGCTCGACTGTGGAACAGATTCCCCAACCATGGCTTTCAGCAGCATGGATGTATTCCTCCGGCCATTCCTCGGCTGTTAACAATTCCCGCACTTTTTTACAGTGTTGATCGGGATACATTTCGTAATCCAAATCATGAATTAAACCAACGATGCCCCATTTACCGGGATCAGCCTCTCCAAACAGCCCGGCAAAGTGTGACATAACAGCCTCAACTGCCAATGCGTGCCGGATCAGGCTTTCGTTCTTATTATACTTGGTCAATATTGAATATGCTTCGGCGCGGGTTGGGGTCTTCATGGTCGTCAACTAGCCTTCTTTCGTTAATATTTTGCCATCACGCCCGGCCTTAGGGCTATGATGTTTCAAAATTTGTTTAACTTATTATAGCTACATATTAACGTTATAATCCGAATAATGCAAGACTATCCCTGTTAAATTTTCCGGGCAAAGTATTTTGATCACAAGCAGTAAAATAATCGGGGAGAAAGGAATCAAAGCATAATTGCCGAACGATCTTTAAAGGCCTAAATGGAAAGACAATCTTTGGCGGTTAAACGGGGTGGCCAAAATGGAACGAAAGATCATGCATATTGATATGGATGCCTTTTTCGCAGCCGTGGAGCAGCATGATAATCCGGCATACCGGGGGAAACCGGTTATTGTGGGAGCTGATCCCAGGGGGCGGGGCGTGGTGTCTACTTGTTCCTATGAGGCCCGGGAGTTTGGCGTGCACTCAGCAATGCCTATCCAGGAAGCTTTCCGCCGTTGCCCCCGGGGTATTTTTCTGCCTGTCCGCGGTCAGCGTTACGCCGAAGTTTCCCGAAGCATTATGAAACTACTGGCGGAATATACTCCTTTAGTGGAGCCGCTCTCTTTGGATGAGGCCTTTCTGGATTTAACAGGTTCCGAGCGGATTTTCGGGCCGGCAGAGGAGATCGGGCGGGAGATTGGCGCCAGAATCGAGGCCGAGATCGGACTGTCGGCTTCGATCGGAATCGCCCCCAATAAATTCTTGGCCAAACTGGCCTCCGATTTAGAAAAGCCCAGAGGTTTCGTAGTAGTGACTTCGGAAAACATTTTTCAAATTATAGACAACTTACCGGTCGCCAAATTATGGGGGGTTGGTCCTAAAACCGAGGAGCAGCTTCATAAGATGGGAATCAAGACCATTGGAATGCTCCGCCGGGCAGATCCCCGGCTTTTAAACAGTCTGGGGGAAGCCGGGGCGGATTTATACCGGTTGGCCCAGGGGTTGGACGACCGGCCGGTGGTTCCGGAAGAGGCCGCCAAGAGTGTCGGCCATGAGATTACCTTTCAGGTCGACACTGACGATCGCCGATTTTTAGCCGGGGTTTTACTGTGGCTCTGTGATCAGGTGGCCCGGAGGCTGAGACGCTATCAACTTAAGGGCCGGGTAATTACTTTGAAAATTAGGGACAGCGGTTTTAAAACTTCCACTAAGCGAGTCACCCTGGCGGAACCGACCGATTTCGAAGAGGCCATCTACAAGGGAGCTTATGATCTGGCTGCTCAGATTAATTGGGGGCTGAAAAAAGTAAGACTTATCGGGGTGAGCGTCAGCGGTTTCCAGGTGGAACAACCGGCTCAATTGGGGCTGTTTAAACAAGAAAACGATTTGCCTTCTAAAAACTTGGATAAATTGCACCAGACCGTCGATAAACTACGGGAGCGTTTCGGGGAAGGAATTATCACGAAAGGTACTATTTTGCATGTTAAATCCAAGATTGACCGGGAAAATAAGGATAATTACGCCTGATAAAGCGACTGATACCGGCGCTCCCAACCTCCAGGTTGAAAGGATTAACCTTTTCGTATTTTTCAACCTGGTTCTGGTGGTCGCCTCAGGCATTTTTTTTGAGACCCGTATCATAGCCGGTAGTTTCCTGCTGGAAACCGTTATGCTGATGTTGACTTTGGTTTGGATTAAAACCCAGGGGATGGGTTTAAAGGCTACCCTCCGTTTGAAAAGGCCAAGTTTTAAAGAGATCGGAATAACCCTGATCGTAACCGCCACCGGAATTTACGTCGCCTCTTTCATCGACGAGGTGTTCCGTTATTACCTGCAAGACCTGGGTACCCTCCCGGGACTCGGTATTTCCAAACCAAACAATCTCCGGGAACTAATACTTACCTTGGCGGTGGTTGCTCTTTTACCAGCATTATCGGAAGAAGCGCTCTTCCGGGGGTTTGTTTTAAAAAGTTATCAACGCTATTTACCGGCAGGCAAAGCCATCTTTTTAAGCGCTTTATTTTTCGGGTTAGCTCATTTAAGTATCAGTAATTTCTGGGGTCCTTTTATCCTGGGGATACTCTGCGGTTGGCTGGTTTGTATTTGTAACTCGATCTTCCCGGCCATTATCGCCCATTTTCTAAATAACGCCCTGACAATCATCGCTCTTTATTTGACTCCCAAAGAATCCGATATTGGAATAATCTCCGGCCAGGGCTTGTTATTTAAAATCCCGCCGTTTATTATCGCCGGGCTGATTTTGTTGACGGTGATTTTATGGTTTAAACCGGCCGTTCATGATGATTATGTGGCCGGCCTCAAGTTTAGCGTCATTTTAAAACACTGGTCCACCTGGCTGTTATTTATTACTTTTGGAATCTTTGCCGGATGGGAGTTGTTGTCGATCTGGGGCAGGCTATAACCGCCCAGCGGCCTGCTCCTCTCTATAGTTTCCAGGGGAAGATCCGCGTCCAAACCCGCTCATTGGTGAAGAAGAAGAATAGCCCTATAGCCAGAAATGTCCCGGCCAAAACGTCCAGCAAGTAGTGCTGTTTAACAAACAAGGTGGAGATAGAGATCATAACAGCGCAAACAATGGTGAAGATCCGGATGGCTTTATCCTGAAAACTGGCATAAATAAACAAGGCGATTAGAACGGTGTATAGAACATGAATGCTGGGGAAACAGTTTGAGGGGTAGTCCCATAAGTAGAAATTTCTGACCATTTCATCGAGGAATCCATGGCCTTGAACGACCGGGCGTATTACGATGGAAGGGAGAAAATAAAAAATGAGGTCGCAGATAAGCGTTCCAGAAACAAGGCTGAACAGAAGCTGAAAATAACGTTTGGGACGGACGGAAGCGAAGAGTATTAAGGCCCAGGCCTGAAAGAAGTACCAAAAAACGTAAGGAATAATGAAGAAGTTGTTAAAAGGGATCAAATCATCGATTGCCAATTTAAAATTATAAGTCTGATTACGCGGCTCTCTTTCGATAAAATAAAAGATATGAACTCCGGGAACCAAGAGAGCCCAGAAAAGTCTGTTCATAAATGGCGAAATGCGTTTCAACAACAGGCCCCTCTCCTGTTAACGGGGATGGGATAGAAGGTATTTATCCGGTTGAACTGCTATTCGATTATGCCGATCACTGTTAAACCGCCTTTTACGGTATCATTTTTCTTGACTTTAATCTCCACGGCGGCGGGAACGATGATTTCGGTGCAGGACCCGAACTTTATCAACCCGAAACGCTGGCCTTGTTCCAAATAATCACCGACCTTGCTGCGGCAGACGATCCTTCGGGCCAGTAACCCGGCAATTTGGTGGACGAATACCCGGCAGTTTTCGTTGGCGATACCGATGGTATTCCGTTCGTTTAACAACGAAGCCTGTTCTTCAAAGGCCGGGCGAAACCGGCCTTTCCGGTATTCTTTATAAATGACCGTTCCGGAGATGGGGCTCCGGTTGATATGAACATTCAAGACGGTTAGAAAGATGGTGACTTTTTTAACCGGCCCTTTGAAATATTCGGCGTCATAATACTCGGTAATAGCCATTACTTTACCGTCCGCCGGGGAGAGTATATGCCGGGGATTGGCAATAATCTTCCGCTCCGGGTCCCTAAAGAAAAACAGGATAAACAATAACAAAAGTAAAGGAATAATCGCTAAAACAGGCTTAAAATACCAGACACCAATTAAGGCAATCACCAGAACCAGAATAAAAGGAAAAGCCTCTTGAGCAATTGGTAACAAGCCTATATCCTCTCCTTAGAATGGCTTAAGTTTAGTTTAAACCGGCAAAAGAAAAGCTATGTTTCGGGGCGGTTTTAAGCGCTTAAAGACTGACGCTGTGGCTTCTTTCCCCTAACTAATCTGATTTTTTTAAATTTAAAAGGCCCATTCATGGTAATGGTTAAAATCAACATTAAAAACGGCAACGAAGCGGGGAAGAACCAGAATCCCAGCGGGATAAGGATCCCGTTTAAAGTAATGGGAGTCCCCCGGAAATAGCCGTCAAACAAAGTAACGTTAAATTTGGCCAGCCGGATGATGCCGGAAGCGACAAAGACAATTAAAAGAAGGAGGCTGGTCATTCCCGGCAGCATACTGACAATAAAGAAACCGGGAGCAACCCCAAAGGATATCAGGTCGCAAAGGGAATCGATCTCTTTACCGAACTCCGATGAAGAATGAAACCGCCGGGCACAGAAACCATCAAGCCCGTCAGTTAAGGAAGCCGCTAGAATCAATATCGCCGCTAAGTCAAAATTGGCGTTTTGAATAAAATAGATTGCCAACAACCCTAAACCGGCATTAGTTAAACTGACACCCACCGCAAGCATTGATTTTAATTTTTTAATAGGCTGCACCATTTTTTGTCCTTTTCGTGTATTCTGAATAATCGATTTAGACAACAGACAGGGATATTGTTGCTTACATCCTTTAATTATATCATCTTGTGTAACAAAATAGAAACAAAAATTTATGCCCCCTTTTTACATAAGAACTCCGGTGTGATATAATTTTTGCATATTACAACTTTAGAGGATTCTTCTAACTATTTGGAATATAGAAAGGCGGTTGCATGTTTAGAAAGGCGGTTAAAATTTCCGGGAATATAGTAGATATCCATAAAAAAATTATTTATCCTGGCATATTGGAGATTTCCGGGGGCAAGATCGTCAATATCCTTAAAACCGATGATAAATATGACACTTATATCATCCCTGGCTTGGTTGACGCCCATATTCATATTGAAAGTTCGATGCTGGTTCCCTCGGAATTTGCCAGGTTGGCGGTGGCCCATGGAACAGTCGCCACCGTCTCGGATCCTCATGAAATAACCAACGTATTGGGAATTGACGGCGTCCGGTACATGCTGGCTAACGGCGCCAAAGTTCCTTTTAAATTTTATTTCGGCGCCCCTTCTTGCGTCCCGGCGACCGGTTTTGAAACCGCCGGGGCTGAGATTGCCGCCGCTGAGATTAAGTATTTATTTCAAAAATATCGTTTGAAGTATTTGAGTGAAATGATGAATTTTCCCGGGATTTTAACGGATGATCCGGTGGAGTTGGCCAAAATCAGGGTGGCGAAGGATTTCGACAAGCCGATAGACGGCCATGCGCCGGGTCTTACCGGCGGTGATTTGTTGAAATATGTCCAGGCGGGGATATCCACCGACCATGAAGCATTTAAACCGGAAGAAGGGCGTGAGAAAATCAAGGCCGGCATGAGTATTCTCATCCGGGAAGGGTCGGCCGCCAAAAACTTCAAAGAGCTCAATTGTTTGATCGGCGAATCTCCGGAACACTGTATGCTCTGCTGTGACGATAAGCATCCAAACGAACTCTTGAAGGGGCATATAGATGTCGTCGTGAAAACCGCCTTGCAAATGGGGTATGATAAATTTGAGGTTTTACGGTGCGCCTCGTTGAATCCAGTCCGCCACTATGGTCTGGATGTAGGTTTATTAAGGATCGGTGATCCGGCTGATCTGGCGATCATCGACAATTTTGAGAAATTTACGGTTATAAAGACTTATATCGGAGGTCAATTGGTGGCCGCAAAGGGAAAGTGCCTGTTTACAAGGGTAAAATCCGGCACAATTAATAATTTTCAGGCTAAACCAAAAAATCCAGCCGATTTTGCTGTCAAGGCCCAACCTGGAAGGCTGAAGGTCATTGAAGTAATTGATGGCGAGTTGATTACCAAAAAAGTTATGATGGCGCCAAAGGTGGTTGATGGTTACGCTATCGCTGATCCGGAGAGAGATCTCCTAAAGATTGCGGTAATCAACCGTTATCGGGATCGTCCCCCGACCGTGGCCTTTATAAAGAATTTCGGCTTCAAAAAGGGGGCTGTCGCCTCTTCGGTGGCTCATGACTCTCACAATATCATCGCTATCGGAGTAAGCGACCGGGACATTGCCGGCGCGGTCAACCTGGTGATTCGGAATAAGGGAGGTTTGGCGGTTGTATGTGACGACATTGCGGAAATACTACCGTTACCGGTAGCCGGCCTGATGAGCGCCGAGGACGGACATTTAGTGGCCGCCAAATATGAGGAACTTGCCTTATTGGCGAGGGAGATGGGATCAACATTAAAAGATCCCTTTATGACCATGTCTTTTATGACCTTATTAGTTATACCGGAGCTTAAACTGAGTGACCAGGGTTTGTTTGACGGTCAAAACTTCAAGTTTACCGGCTTATTTGCGGAAAATTCGGTCCCAAATCTTTAAGATCAATTCTTAGCAGCAATTTAGCAGGAGCCATCTAATTTTTATCATTATAAAATTTCTTTAAAAACAACGAATAACGGCAACTCCTCCAAGGAATCCTACATAGGATAATCCATGGGGGTTTTTCTGTGAGGAGATCAAAGAAAATATTATTGGGGATCATATTAAGCTGGCTGGCCGCCAGTCCTCTTTGTTTCGGGGATAATCCCTGGCTAATCCGGATCAATATCCCGGAGTTCAAATTATTGCTTTACCGGTCGGAGACACTTTTTGAAAAATTCAATGTGGCGGTGGGAAGGCCCGACAGCCCGTCGCCCTTGGGGGATTATTGGATTGCCAATAAAGTCGTCAATCCGACATGGTATCCTCCTGATAAAAAAACTCCGGTGCCGCCGGGGCCGGATAACCCCCTCGGCCAATATTGGATGGGCTTAAATATTGAGGGGTACGGAATCCATGGCAACAGCGCAGCCTGGTCTATTGGGAATCCGGTTTCTTTAGGTTGTTTCCGTTTGCATAATTCCGATATTCGCCGGTTATTTACTTTGGTACCAGTGGGAACCCCGGTTAAGATAACCTATGAAACAGTCCGGTCTTGGCTCGATGGTAATAACCGGGCCTGGTTGGAGGTTTTTCCCGATATTTACCACTGGCAAAACCAGGAGAATGAAGTCATCAACAGTATTTCCGGCCTGGGTTGGGCTTATCAGCCTCATTGGAAAGCCCTACAAGAATTGTTACAGAGGAAAAAGCCACTGAAGGTGGAAATTCCCCGGGTGATTGCCATTGAAGGCGAGTCTCTGGCGGTTGATGGCTTTTATTGGGAACATGATGTATATCTGGCCAAGGATGTTCAGAAGATTTTACCGGTCAACACCAAGCCCTCCCTTAGTCCGTTTATTAATTATCTGAAGATCGATCTCGCCAATAACGAGACTAAAGACCTTTATTATTGGGATGAGGAGGCCAATACCTTACGGATTTACCGCCTAAAGGTATTGCTAAACGGGATGGAATTGACCGGCGCCGTGCGCCGGTTGGAAGACGGGAAAATCGGGGTGAATTTAGAGTTGGTGGCTTTGGGGCTGGGAGCCGATTTTTGCTGGGATTTAGCATCGGAGAATGCCGTTTGTAGAGGGACAACCATTTCTGGTGAACCTTCCGGCGGGATTTTTTGGGTTGAACCGGAGGCGTTAAGCCGGATTTGGCCTGCCATGGTTATTCAGTGGGATGAAAAGACCGGTTTATTGGAACTAAACTGCCGGTGAATTTGGGGGATAGTCGGCATATGAATGTTCATTTGAAAGCAAATTAGTATTAATACTTTTGTAACAGGTCGGGAATACGAGTTAGCGAATAACCTTCTCTGGGAAATATATTCAGAGGGTGACCAAATGAAGTATCAGGCCGTTATTTTTGATTTAGACGGGACTTTATTAAATTCCCTTGAAGATTTGGCTAATTCTATGAACCGGGTGCTCGGCGATTTCGGTTATCCCGGCCATCGCCTTGAAGAGTACAGATATTTCGTCGGTGATGGAATGGAGAATCTGGTTCGCCGGGCATTGCCGGCCGGTATTCAAGATGCCGAATTTACCAGCTGCCTGCAAGCGATGGTTGAAGAGTACGGCCGGCACGCCATGGTGAAAACCAGGTCTTATAAGGGGATCCCGGAATTGCTGGAGAGTTTGGCCGGCCGCGATATCAAAATGGCGGTTTTCTCAAATAAACCTGATGAATTGACGAAAATGCTTATTGCCGGGTTACTGCCGCATTGGCGTTTTAACCCGGTTTGGGGGGCCAGGCCCGGTGTGCCTAAAAAGCCGGATCCTTCCGGCGCGTTGGAGATTGCCTCATCTATTAATGTTCTCCCCGAACAAGTTCTCTATTTGGGAGACACCGGCACTGATATGAAGACGGCGACGGCGGCCGGAATGTACGCCGTAGGGGCGCTTTGGGGATTCCGGACCGCCGATGAGCTTTTAAAAGCCGGAGCCCAGGTTCTGGTGGAAAAACCGTTGGAACTCCTACATTTACTCTAAAATAAAAAAGTAGAAAACTGGTAAACCTTACTCCTGGCGCCCGGCCGCCGTCTCCGTCCGGTAGAAGTTGGCCGCTTCCAAAAGCGCCTGTTTAATCTGGGCCGCGCCCGGTGAAAGCAGCACATCGTAGGTCTGCGGGTAACGTAAACGGCGGTATTCATCCGGGAATTCGCTGAGATTTATTTGAGCTTGCTCCCTGATTGCCGCCACCGCCGGAGAAGCAGCCAACACTTTTCCATTTTCCACCCATTTCCGGAAGAGTTCCCGGTGGTGATCCGCTTTAAAAACCACTTCCTTTAATAGATTATCCCGATCATTAGTTTGGATCCGCCCATTTTGGATCGTTTCCTCCTCGAGGTATAGGACATCGGCCAATGGCCGGTTGTCGGCGTTATAATACCGGACAATCCGTTTCCGGCCGGGGTCGGTTATTTTGGCTTTATTGCCGGAGATTTTGATCTTCGGTTCCCAGCCGCGCTTCCCATTTATGGCCACCAGCTTGTAAACACCACCCAGGGCCGGGTAATTGCTGGCGGTAATTAAATGAGTGCCGACCCCCCAGGAATTAATCTTCGCCCCCTGCCGTTTTAATTCGGCGATCAGGTCCTCATCCAATTCATTAGAAGCCACAATCATGGGGTTCTCAAAACCGGCTTCCTGAAATAACCGCCAAGCCTCCTTGGAAAGCTTGGCTAGGTCTCCGGAATCAAGCCGGATGGCCCCCCGGCATTTGATTCCCTTGTCCCGCAACTCCGTAAAGACCTTAATGGCGTTGGGAATTCCGCTGTGAAGCGGGTCGTAGGTATCGACCAGCAGGGTGTTGTTATTAGGAAAGGCGTCCGCATATGCCCGGAAGGCGTCGACCTCGTTGTCAAAACTCATTACCCAGCTATGAGCATGTGTTCCTAAAACCCGGAGATTAAAAAGCTTGCCGGCCAGGACATTGGAAGTACCGACGCACCCGCCAATTACAGCGGCACGGGCACCCACCAATCCTCCGTCAGGTCCCTGAGCCCTTCGAAGACCGAATTCCATTACCGGGTCCCCCTGAGCGGCATAACAAACACGGGCGGCCCTGGTGGCCACCAAGGTTGGATAGTTTAAGGCATTGAGTAGAAACGTCTCTAAAAGCTGGAGAATCCCCAGCGGCCCTTCAACTCGGAGCACCGGCTCATTCGGAAAGACGACCGTCCCTTCGGGTACCGCCCATAAATCAATATCCAGCTTCAAATTTTTTAAATACTCTAAAAAGCCGGCCTCAAATCCCTGCTCTTGTAGATAAGCGAGATCACTTGGACTGAAACAGAAATTTTTCAAGTAATCCAACACTTGTTCCAGCCCGGCGAAGAGAGCAAAGCCGTTATGCGGCGGCAGGGAACGGAAGAAATATTCAAAACAAGCTTTCTGCTCATGGCGCTTATATTTCCAAAAACCGTAAAGCATAGTCAATTCGTAGAAATCGGTCAGGAGGACGGCATTCCGCCGTTCGGCCCAACCCGCTGCACTATCCGTACTCATAATAATTTATCCACCTCGGCTGCTGAAATTATTTTTATTCCGGCCGATTTTAGCTGGTCAAGGGCAGCCTCGACCGACCCGGGCGGGTTGTCAACACCTTTACAGGCATCCTGGACCACATAAACTTGAAAACCTTCGGTCATCCCATCCAGAGCGGTGGCTTTCACGCAATAATCAGTGGCCAACCCGGTGGCGAAGATGGTGTCGACTCCCAGCTTCCGGAGGATCGAAGCCAGATCGGTTCCATGAAAAGCGCTATAAGCTTCCTCGTTGGGGTTGATTCCTTTTTCAATAATCATGCCGTTTAAACTAAAATCCAATTCTGGATGGAAGTCCGCTCCCCGGGTGTTAGCCACGCAGTGCACCGGCCAGGATTTATCGGTAAACGTGGGATTAGACGCGAAACTGATATGATCCGGCGGATGCCAATCACGGGTGTAAACCACCAGGTCAAAAAGGGGTATCAATTGGTTGATCACCGGGATGATTTGGTCACCTCCGGCTACCTGAAGGGCGCCGCCCGGACAGAAATCGTTTTGGACGTCGATCACCAACAATACTGGTTTCATCGGAACCACCTCTGTTTTAATGTAATGTGTTGATTTCCAGGTTAAGTAAATTATATTTAGGTATATGAATTCTGTGTTCAGTTTATTAGACCCTGCAACTTTTGAAAAATTATTAGCCATTGTTAACTTTGGTAAAATACAAGTTAAACCCATTGGCTATCTCTCACGTGGCGTAGCGTTTATCGAAAAAGTCCCACCGGACCTTTTAAACGAAGTATTAGTGAAGGTAACGCTTGCTTTTAATTTATTCTTTTTTCCTAGGAAGTTAACAATTCGTAAATGGTCTTGCCAAAGGTAATTTTAGGTGGTATATTTTATTCGTGAAAAATGTTACAAGCTTAAACGTATTTAAAAGTGTTATTTTTTTGTAATAGTTTGTAACAAATTTCACGAGTTTTTTCTAATAGTTTGTGAAAAAAATCACAAAAGGAGGAACGCCGGTGCATTCAATAGCGGTTTGTGTGGGAAGCTCCTGCCATTTAAAAGGCGCTTATGATGTCCTTAATTGTTTTAAACGGTTGATTACCGAGAAGTCCTTGGAGAGTCAGGTGGAACTAAAAGCCTGTTTTTGTTTGGGAAAGTGCCGGGA
>JBLNCU010000031.1:0-19408 GCA_050260935.1 Bacillota bacterium | reverse complement strand
GAAGTAGGCGGATTGTCTCCCCCGCCTCCTCCATCACTACTCCCTCCACCACATCCAACCAGAGTAAGTAAGATAACTAAACAAAATGGTAAGTGCAACAACTTCCTAAACATAAATTTTTCCCCCCTATATAAATAAAACTGTAATTCCTTCTTTAAAGGCTTGTCCATCAAACAATAATAAACCATTAATTTAAATTTTTTTGTCGAATTCTACCGGAAACTCTCATTTTTAAATCCTCTTGAGCGGCGGAGGTAAAAAAAAATAAAAGATCGTGTCGAATTTTGCCGGAAATTCCAAAGCGCTTATATGATTATAAGCTTCTCAGGTTGTTAATGAACTGGATTCTTTTCCTCTCATCCGCTAATAATCGCTTCAATTTTTCAACAAATATTCCCAACGGCCAATTCACCCGGTTATAGTAATACCTTGAGGCTAAACGGTATAACCCCCAAGGAAAGGCCAGGTAGGCATAGATAATCTCCAATTCGCCGGGGCTTATCCGGTAATATTTTTGATATTCATTCAAGACATTTCGAAACCACTGCATATCCCACTTAGCTGAGCGTCCGCTTTTAATCAGCAATATCGCCAAATCAATTATTGGTAAATCCCACTGGCAATCATCCAGCCGAAGACAAACGGCGGTTTCCCCCTGGGAAAGCCGTAGGTTATGCCTGGTCAATTTATTGACAATTACATTCCGCGGATTAAGCTCAGCTATTAGGTTGCCATAGTCCGATTTTTCGAAAAAGTCGAGCGCCTGTTCGGTTTGGCGGATGATTTCGTCTACATAATTCAAAAAGAACCGGTCAAAAATGGTAGGCTTCAATCTATTACAAGAAAGAAGCTTGAACGTATGCAGCTGTTTTAAAATCTCCGGAAATTTCTGAAGGAGGTTGCCGGATTTGGAGTCCGGCGAGTAAAATAAAAAACCGCCTTCAGTGACAGCCGTTCTAAAGTCAACCAATAACTTAACGATCAATTTTAAGTGGTCTTCCTGGCTGAAATAAACTTTCTCTGTTGCCGGCCAGGGAGTCAAGTAGCACCAACTTTCAAGGCCAAACCTGGCATAGGTTCTACCATCCGATAATTCCAGCGGGTATAAGAAACCTTTTAACCCTTGTTGTTTGCATATTTCCAGCAGTTGAATCTGGCGGACCAGCCCTGCTTCCCGCCCCTTGTGAATCCACAATGCCCTGTTTCCCAGCGGAGATTCCAAAATAAAGGCCTGCTCATCGAAGGGAACTATATTGGTAGGCCGGAACGGCAAAAGTTCCATCTGCTCAAAATTAAGGCCAAAATTCTCCAATTGCTGATATAATTTAAATTCTTTAACGTCCAAGTTTATGTTTCTCTCCAACCGGCTTGGGGAAACCGGCCCACTTGATTACTTGAGGAGCGTCAGTCTTCAGGGCATTTTCCGGGGCGGGGCAAGGCTCCTCTTTGGCTTTAAACCCGGAGGGGGCTGTCTCAGGGGCATCGTCTCCCTTCTGTTCCGCCAAAGGGTTAATCTCGGTTAAGTCCGGAACATCTGGTACCGTTTCTTCCGGGATCTTCGGTTGGGGTTCAACGATTTCGATAAAATGATTTTCATTAGGTTCCCCGGCTGTTTTGGCCGCCGAATCCAATATATTGCCGTCACGGCCGGCCACTATTTTATCGGGATTTGGATAATTCAGTCGTTCAATTACATCAGAGGGCAATTTCTGCTCATGTTGAAGATGGATCAAAGAATCCGCCTGGCCGGCAAAGTTCCCCCATGATTCAACCGGCGATAAAACCAGCGAAATTTTCCCTTGATTAGTTAAAGAGTTTTCCTCTTGCCGGTTCCAAGCCCATCTTTTTTGTGAACCAAGTTCTTTCCAGGCTTTGGTGAGACAACGATCCTTTTTTGCCAATTCTCTCGCCACCTCTTTAAGGTTCTTCTTTACCAGGCCTTCCTCAGTGGATTCCTCATTAAATAGTTCGATGATTTTTTTTGGATATTTCAGCAACGCCAGTAGAGCATGTTGTTCTTCCGGCCAAAACGGTTGAATTTTGGAACACTCGTTTAATAAAAAGAGAATCCAATCAGGTTCCCACCAAGCTACATCATTAATTAACGAAGCGATGTCCGCTACCCGCGGTTGAAATGCCAGCCCTTCCCAGTTTAACAAGTAATAATCGTTACCGCACCAGATAATGTTCTTAGCGGCCAAATTACCATGGCCCAAAACGCCGGAGAGCTGATGATGCTCCAATAATGTGGTGAGACCGGATTTTTTCCAGATATTTAAACAATCATTCACCGCCATAACAGCTTTTTTCCTTAAGTCATCAACTTCCTTATGAAGTTTTTCATGTTCGAACCCATTTTTATATTGGTCGAGTTTATTTAAAGAGATTTCCCATTCCAGATCAACTGTTTGCCAACGATCAGGCAGGTCTATTCCCCTGGTTCCACAATAATCCTTTCCACAGTCGTAAAACTCAGCCAGGATCTCGGCGACTCTAGAAATTGAGGCCGGGTCATTTGCCTGGAAATACTCCTTCGTCAAAAGCCAGGGCTGAATAAGATAGCAAAAAGTGTTCTCCTCCCAGATAATGGTTTTTTGCCAAGGCACCGCCCAATTGTTAAACGAATGGTCGCTTAAATACTCCAAAACACTTCGTATCCATTTTAGTTCCTGTTTATCATATTTTTTCAGGCTAAGCCGGAACCAACCATCAGCCGTGCCTGCAAAAACGGCCTCCCGCTCCCCGAAAAATTTCCGCGGTTTTAAACCCAACCTTTGAAAAATGGGCAGCCAATTTTGATAGTCATCAGTTTTGAATTCTGTTTCATTTCCGCTTTCGTCGGCTGAAAAATATTGACGTCTCATTTTTAGAACCTCCCCAGGACCTGAGATAAAGTTTCACGCCCCTTAAAGCAAAACCTTCGTAAGAAAAACACCACCTGCAAGTTTACCTCATAAAATATCCTATGCTTAAGTCTTAATTTAAATGATTAGTAAGGGAACATTGCAGCCTGGAACCGTCCCGGAGTCGTTCAAAAGTTATTTCTTTCTCGAAAACCGGTGGATAAAACGCGTCTTTATAGGCGCTCCATCCGGTTATCCCTAACGGGGGAGGCATTAATGTGGAGATCCGCAGCAGGGCTCCTCTTCGGATAAGTTTTGCCGGCGGAGGGACAGATATCGAACCCTATCTTTCGGAAAAGGGTGGGGTGGTGCTTAGTACAACCATCAACAGGTATAGTTTCGGCACTTTAATCCCGCGCACTGATCAGGAGATCCAAGTGGAATCACTGGATGTCGAAATGTTCGCCAAGTTTTTAGCCTCGCAAAAACTGGACTTTAATGGACAGATGGATTTGGTGAAAGCCGTTTTGCGAAAATTTGAAGGGTGGAAACAGGGTTTCTCGCTTTTCTTGCACAGTGACGCTCCGCCGGGGAGCGGTTTGGGTTCTTCATCGACAATGGTGGTAACCCTTTTGGGGCTTTTCCGCCAGTGGTTGAACCTTCCCTGGAGCAATTATGATCTGGCTAACCTGGCCTTCGAAATTGAAAGAGTGGATCTGGGGATACGCGGCGGTAAACAGGACCAGTACGCGGCGGTCTTTGGGGGTTTTAACTTTATAGAATTCTATCATGACGGGGTCATCGTAAATCCATTGCGAATCTCACCGGTAATCTTGAACGAACTGGAGTACCATCTGTTACTGGTTTATACTGGTAGAACCCGCCTTTCTGCCAATATTATCGCCACCCAAGTCGAAGGATATTTAAAAAAGAAGCAAAGTTCGCTTCATGCCCTCGATCAGTTAAAAGCGATCACTATTGAGATGAAAAACGCCTTGCTTCAAGGGAGGCTAAATCAGTTCGGCGAATATCTTCACCAGGCTTGGATTGAAAAAAAGCAACTAGCCGGAGCGATCTCCAATGAAAAAATCGACACCCTATACCACCTGGCAATGAAAAAAGGCGCCTTAGGCGGGAAAATCCTGGGCGCCGGCGGCGGAGGCTATCTCCTGCTATATTGTCCTTATAATAAAAAACACTTGATCGCGGCCGATATGGAAAAGGTCGGCGCTCAAGTAACTCCCTTCAGCTTTGAAAACCAGGGGCTCACCACTTGGCGAATACAATAGCTATCTCTTTGATGCTTAATAATATTTCCTTTTTAAAACAGATTCAGCTAGGCATTGTTATCGTCTGAGAGGAGATTAATACTTGAAGATCGCCATCGAAGCCAGACCGGTTAAGTGGTCCTACGGTACCGGTATCGGCAATTACACCTACTGTCTGATTGAAAAACTGAATGAAATCGACACGGAAAACGAATACACTTTTCTTTGGCCGGATGAAGACCCCCTTCCGCACATCCCTTATAAAAAGAGTTATACCTATTATACCTTGCCCAAGGATGATGAACGGGAAGAGATTGAAATACCTTTATGGCTGGCTGCGGAAAAAGTGGACCTTTTTCACCTGCCGCAAAACGGTTTCCGGACTCCGAAGCTTAGCTCCGGCAAACTGCTGGTCACAATTCACGACCTGATTCCCTATTTTCTACCGGAGGTGGTCCGTCCAAGTTTTCTGAAACGCTTTACCCGCGAGATGCCGGATATAGTTGAACGGGCTGATCATATACTTACAGTCTCCCAACTGTCAAAAAAAGATATCGGCGCCATTTTCGGGATCCCGGCTTCGAAGATCTCCGTGGTTTATTCCGCCCCGGCCAAAAATTACCGGCCATTGCCGGCCAATGAAGTTCAAAACCGGCTGGCTGAGAAATATGGCCTGAAAACTCCGTATATCCTTTACGCCGGAGGTTTAAACCCCCGGAAAAACGTTCCTGAATTAATTTATGCCTATTCCAAAGTCCACCGCGACTTGCCGCGGCTGCAGAAATTAGTTGTTTTAGGCGGGGAAGGCAGTCATTTGTCGCGACTAAAATACCTGGTTGAGGCATTAAATTTAAACGGAGAGATTATTTTCCCGGGTTTTGTAGACTCCACGGATTTGCCCTTCTTTTATAACGGGGCCGACCTGTTCGTTTATCCCTCTTTATACGAGGGCTTTGGTTTGCCGCCAATAGAGGCCATGGCCTGCGGGACTCCGGTGATTACTTCAAATGTCTCCTCAATCCCGGAAATAGTCGGTGAGGCGGCCTTGCAGGTAAATCCTAATGATACGCTTGAACTGGCTGAAAACATTTTCACGGTTCTCGAAAATAGGGCGCTTCGAGAAGCTTTGATTCAAAAAGGGCTTCAACACAGTAAGTTATTCACCTGGGAAAAGAGCGCCGCGCAGATCTTGGATATTTACCGGAGCATTGTCAATGGGAAGCCCGTTTCCACGGCTGCTGAACAATGACCATGCCCCCGAAGATCAAGAGCGCCCCTAGCCACTGGGTTAGCCCCATCCTTTCCCGCAGAAAGAAGATAGCTAATACCGTGGTGAATAGCGGTTCGAAACTCCCGAATATTCCGGCTTTAACCGCCCCTATTCTCCGGATGGCTTCAAAATAAAAGATATTGGCTAAAATAGTCGAGATTACAGCGACAATCCCGGCCACTAAATAAACCTTCAATGGTTGGGGATTGGACCAAACCCAATGCAAACGGATAGCTAAAAAGAATACCGCCACAATGGTTATTATCAAAGCGGTTACAGTAACGGGTTCAAGCCAGATAGTTATCCGCTGCCCGAATAAAGTATAAAAAGCATAGATCACTCCGGAGCCCAAACCAAGGATAAGCCCAAGAGTTTCACCGGGCACCCCCTTTAGCTGGTACCCGCCAATCAAAAGGGCGCAACCGGTAAAACCGACTACGGCCGCTATCACCGGGATTGGGCGCAGTTTTTCTTTAAAAAAGAGGAATCCCAGAAACGGGGTGAAGACCGGGAAGGTGAAAACCAATAATGAATTTAATGAGGCGTCTATATACTGCAAGGCGATGAAGTAGGCAGCCGTAACAATAAAATAGCAGAGTGCCGTTGCCGCGATTAACGAAAGAACGCTCCAATTAACCTCCGGCTTCGGCCGGTTTTTGCGGGCTAACAGGTAAATCCAGAGCAAAACAGCGGCAATCACATACCTGACCATTAAAAAGAAGAAGGGATCGACGCCGGTCTCCCCATAAAGCGACTTGGAGAGAATCGGCATAATCCCGAAGCAAAAGGCGCCTAAAATCGCGTAAAAAATACCTTTAATAACCAATGTATTCACCCTGTCGGTAAGGATAAGATACCTTTCGCGATTTTACCCTTGTTTCCTGCTAAGTTTTTTAAAAATACATTTTAGGTATAACTATGGCAGATTGTAAAATTATAACAACAAGACTTTTTGATTAAAACTTGATTTTCTTTCTTCCCAAGTAAAAGTGGAATAATAAGATCAACTGGTATCAACGTATTTTAATTCTTTTATCCTTTTGTTATTTGAAGCGGATTTTTAGAGAATAACAGCGGAAAATCATGGACCTTCAGGAATTAATGATAAACCGGCAGGGAAAAATGATAGACCGGCACGGAGAAATGATAAACCATCTGGGAAAAATGATAAACCGTCAGCGGAAAATCATAAACCTTCAGGGAAAAATCATGGACCGCCATGGGAAAATGATAAACCTTCAGAGAAAAATTATAGACCGTCAGAGAAAAATGATAAACCCGCCAAGAAAAATGATAGACCATTCGGAAAGTTGACTATTGCCTTTACTCAGGATAAAAAAATTCCTTCTACTCTTGCTTTATTCAGCAATTTATCCTGGGATATAATTGTGTCAACCCTCCATCTTGCTGGATATTTCCAATCAACCTTTCTCAAAGTCCTCTTTGCTTTTTTCTTCCTTTCGCGGCGGCCTTGGCCCGTAAAACTGATAATACTGGCACTCAATTCTTCCGTTATACAATTTCCGCCTGCGCTCCGCCCGCCTGCCGAAGACATTTTCAAACCCCGGATAAGCTGTCAGAATATAAAACGACCAGGTGTCCAAAGCGCTAAAAGTGCGTTTCATTTCCCGGTATAACCCTTCAACCTCTTTGGGATTGCGGAGCCTTTCGCCGTAAGGCGGATTGCAGATGATGCAGCCGTATTTATGACTATTGCGCAATTCAGCGACCGGCAATTGCTGAAAATGAATCTGTCCTTCCAGCCCGGCCAGTTTCTGATGGTATCTGGCGAGGCTAAGGACTTCCGCATCAATATCCGTACCAATGATCTTCAACTTTAAATCGCGACGGACGGCATCCCTGGCCTCGTTGCGGGCCTCCTCCCAAGTTTCGGCGGAGATCTGAGGCCATTTCTCCGCGGCAAACTCCCGGTTCAGGCCGGGCGCCATATTCAGCCCGATTAATCCCGCTTCAATCGGAACGGTGCCGGAACCGCAAAAAGGATCGATCAACACCCGCTCCGGATTCCAAAAGCTCAGATTAATCATCGCCGCAGCCAGGGTCTCCTTGAGCGGCGCTGTGCTCGACAATTTGCGGTAACCCCGTTTATGCAAGCCGGCTCCGCTGGTGTCAATCGTTAAAGTGGCGGTGTCATTAAGCAAAGCCACTTCGATCTTATATTTGGGCCCAGTTTCATCAAACCATTCTTTGTGGTAGCGTTGTTTCAATTTTTCCACGATAGCCTTTTTGACAATCGATTGACAGTCCGGCACACTGAATAATTTCGACTTGACCGATTTCCCTTCCACCGGAAAGGCAGCGTTTTCGGGAAGCCAGTCCGGCCAGGGCAGCGCTTTGGTCCCCTCAAACAACGCCTCATAAGAAAGCGCCGGAAACTCGCCTACTTTAATTAAAACCCGATCGGCGCTCCGCAACCAGAGGTTGCTGCGGCAAATCCCTGCTTCGTCAGACTTATAGGTCACCCTGGCGTTCTCGGTCCTTACGTCTTGATAACCAAGTTCTTTGACTTCCCTGGCCACCACCGCCTCCAAACCAAACGTAGCGGTGGCTATCAATTCAATTTGCGACATCCGGACTCTTCTCCGCAAAATGTTTTTACCATTAAATTCAATGATTCCCTGCCTTTAGTTTAATCAAATAACACGCAACTTGTTTATTAACAATCTAAAGGGGTTTTACTCCAGACTACCGTTAGGATGCCATCATCCTAAAAATTTATAAATTCCCACTAAAAAACCCCGGGTATCATTTCAACCGGGGTTTGGTTTTTTTCGAATTAACCTCTAGTCACATTAGCCGCTTGCGGGCCACGTTCGCCTTCAACTATATCGAATTCAACCAATTGACCTTCTTCCAAAGTTTTGAAACCGTCCATCTGGATAGCTGAAAAGTGGACGAAAACATCCTTGCCGCCTTCTCTTTCAATGAAGCCGAAACCTTTTTCCGCGTTAAACCATTTGACCTTACCTTGCATAAAACATTCCTCCTAAAAAAATCTTGTGTAGGCTTACTTTAGCTCTAAACACATAAACAATATTAGCATAGTAGAAAAACAATGTCAAACAAAAGATAACCATTTGTTTAGGATTGTTGGCGGCATCTCCGAAAAAAACAACCGGCGCAGATAAGCGCCGGTTAAAGTCATCAAAAATTTTTCTTACACTTTTTACTTGGATACGGTTTGGGGCGAAGAAGCCTGCTCCTTGGCAATTTTCATTGCCTGTGCCCAGGTATCCCGGAGTTCGGTAACAAGCTTATGAACCTCCGCTAATATTTGCTGATCTTTTTTTACATTAGCCTCAATTAATTGGCGATGCATATAACTGTATAATTGTAGTAAATTACCGGCTATTTCATATTTATGGTCGAGAGAGGCCACCAACTCCATGATGATATCCTGGGCCTTCACGATGTCTTCGTGCGCCGCAGGTATGTTTTTACCGTTGATGTTTTTCTGGGCCTGCGAAATAAACCTTAAAATACCGTTATAAAGCATCAAAGTTAACTCTTCAGGTTTCGCCGTGATGATTGAATTCGCTTGATAAGTGGAATAAGCTTTATTTACAGCCATTATGAAGCGCCTCCTTAGGAAGCCTATTTATAAATTTAGTTGCGACTGTCGGTGTAAGCGCCTGAGGTGCTAATTTTTGATAGCGCCTCATAGCCGACAATTCCTTTCCGTCCCTGGCGTATTGCCCGTAGCTTGCCCTCTATTCGCTGCCTCCCTTTGCGGATCTCTAAGATATTTCTCTTGTCCAAGACTGAGATTTCCTGAATGAGCTCAGTGGCTTTGTCATTCAAAGCCTTTATTTCTTTTTCGGAGACTTGATTAATATCGCTGCCTTTCAATTCGGCTAACCACTGGCGTAAAGTCTCTTCGATCTTTTCAAGGCTATCGATGTACTTTTGACGGGTTTCCACTAGTTGAAAGAATTCGGTGGTTTGTTCCTCCGAAGTTAAACCGGCCTGAATTTTCGAACAGTCCAGAATCTCTTTTAGAAGCTGAATTTTGTTTTGCTGCAACCCCTTGATCCGATCGATTTCCGTCGAATTCACCTTTAACCTCCTCCATCTCCGCTATTAGCTTTTAATCCCCAGGATGCTGTTCAAGGCAGCCAACTGATTGTTCATCTGGGCAATCATGGTCTCCATCATGTTGAACTGCTTCCAGAGCCGGTCTTCCTCCGCGTCAATCTGGTCTTGCTTTTTGGTAATTTCTGCGCTTTTCTTGATCAACTCCTGACCCAGTTCGCTGTTATCGATGGATGAGGTGCTAGTGGTACCGGCTTTTTTAGTAAATTTACCGCTGGGTCCGGAATAGGCATTCAAGATATCATAAAAACAAGAGAAAATTCCGCTATGCGATTTTGCCAGCGCAATATCGGCCGCAGTCGGTTTATCCGGATTATTAGGATCGGTGGAAACCGGAGTTTCATTGTAAGCCAACAAGCGCATTACTCCATCAGGATCGTTGGCTAAAGCGGCTTTTAATTTCTCGGTATCCAGGTATAGCTTGCCGTTATCCGTATAGCTGCCGGTTGTGATCCCGATCTGGCTTAATTGTGTATAATTTACCTTCACGCTTTGGCCGGCGCTGAACCCCAACTGCGCCAGGCCATCGTTCTGGGCGCCGCTCGTCAAAGTCATGGAAGCATTCTGAGTGGTCAAAGAGATCTGTTTATTATCGTTAATCGTGGTTATGGCGGCTTTTATCCGGTTTGGGCCAAAGGCTAAATTTAATTTGCGCTGTAAATCATCTAAAAATAATTTACTCTGGGCCGAATCACTCAGATCGTAAGATAAAGGATCCAGAATAATCTGCTTGGTTTCTGTTCCCAGGCTAATCGTGAATTGATTGTTATTTTGGGTCAAATTGAGATTTTTGGAGATGGAATTGCCGCTTATAGTCTGCGGAATGATAACCGTACGGTTAATACCCATCCGCATTTCATCTAAGGCGCTTCTTAGAAGTTCATCGTTATGAAGTAAACCCTGTTTCGCCTTGTCCTCCCAGGCCTTGATCTGGTCAGCGGTCATCTCCTTTTTTTGCTCATCGGTTAAAGGTTCGTAATACTGATACCGGCCCGAAGTCGCCCGATCTTCGGTTACCTTTTCATTCATCCCGGCTATTACTTCATTATATTTATTCACAAAGTCGGTAATTTTGGTAACTATCGCCGAAATGTCCGTGGCAACATTGACCACAACCGAGGTACCGGCGGTAATCCCGGTCAGATTAAAAGTTATATTGTTATAAGTAAAGCTGTTGCCTAATTGCGTCATTGACAGGCCGTTAATGGTAAATTCAGCGTTCTGGCCCGTACTGGTATTCTGAACTATATTAAAAAGTGAACTTAAAGTATTATTGGCCGGATCATCGGTAATGATGATTCCTGGATTGCCGTTATTGTAATCCCCCGGTTTGGTGGCGGTTAAAACTATTTTATCGTTGAAACTGTCGTAAGCGGCGGTTACTCCGGCCGCGCTGTTGGAGTTGATGGCGTTAATAATATCATTCATGGTGTTATTATAGGTAAAAGAAAAACTTTGACCGTTAATGGAGAATTTAAAAACATCTCCGGCCGACTTACCCGCAAAATAGCTGGAATTTTTAAAATATTCCCTTTGGTTCCAGAGGGAACTGGTTAGGTTGAGGGCGGTAGGATCCGAAACCGCGCCGTTGGTAAAACCAATACCGGAAAGGAGCGAATTGGCGGCCGCATCATTTACAGTTATATTGTGAAGTTTTCCGTCGTTAGTGTAAAACACCAGTTGATTGGCGGAGGTGACTTTAACCAGAACCGCCTCTGCTCCAAAATTAACATTCAGCTGGGTTTGAATTTTGTCCGCCAGATCAGTTAAATCCGGACTGCCGCCGGCGGTATAGGTAGTGCCATTATAAGCTGAAAGGTCGATGGTTTTTTGCACACCATCAACGGTCATCACAAACGAATTATGAGTGGCGTCTATGGTGACCGAAGTTAAAGCCGTTCCCTCCACCCGCGAACGGAGCGTGATATTGTTGGCGCTGCTATTAGTGGCATAGGTGGCCAGCTTGGAAACGGTTATGTTGTAATTGCCGTTTACCGCGTTGGCGGCGGCTGTAGCCGTTACCACCTGGCTGTTACTGCTGGTAACAGTTTTAGTGTTGTAGGTGTTTTGTAACTTTAGATTAAAAACCATGTCTTTCAATTTGGCTAAAGCCGCGTTTTGACTCCGGTAAGCCTCCTGCTTCCAGATCAGGCTCTGTTGCTGTTGCTTTAAACGATCCAGCGGCATTTTCGAGTATTTCATGATTTTATCGATAGTCGCCTGGGTATCCATACCGGTAATAAGCCCGGCGATCCCTAAACCGTTGTTGCTCATTACAATTCAACCTCCTTATAATCACTACAGATAGTTAGGCATTAGGCAATGGGCAATAGAAAAATCCCTTAAAAGTTTTACAATAAGCCATGATAATAACCTAGACACCTAATGCCTGTTACCTTTTGCCTGTTGCCTGGTAGAAGTTAAACCTTCTTATCCACTAAAATCCCCAACCTATCGTAGATCCTGGCCAGCATATTCAGTATCTCTTTTGGCGGGTACTGCCGGATAACCTCGCCGTTTTCCGTGCTGACAACCTGAATAACCTCGGTGTTGGTTTTTTTATCTATGGAGTACCGAAAACCGATGCTTACTTCGTTGAAGGCTTCATTGGCAATTTTTACAGCCGTTTCGATCTCATCTTTATCGATATTTTTGGTTTGTAAATTACCTGTTTGCCCTGGCGCCGGGACCTGCCTGCTCTGACTTTCCGGGGACTTCCTTACCGTGTTTGTTTCAGGGTTAAGATTGTTATCGATATTGTTTCCCGAGTATCCCGCCGTAGCCGATTGGATTTTCATGATAATTACCTCCTTGCACTGCTATCACTTATATCGCTTCATCGGTGTAAAAAGATTCGCCGAAAATGGCTATTTAAAATAATAGCTATCTTTTACTAATAGTTTCGGAAAAAAAGAGGGAAAAATAAATAGTTCTTTTTGCCTATTTCAAATTTGTATCAACGGACACTTTCTTCTTATCATTTTTACCGGCTATTATTATATTTGCTTAATATAAAAGCGGCATATTCTAAATCGGACTCGGAGTCGATGTCCACCGATCTATCGTTAGACATAATATAAGCATAGGTAGTGTCGCCGAAAAATCCTTGATTTTCTTTTAAGTACCGGACTTTCGCCAAATAAAGCGCGCCGTTTAAACGGTAATATTTCTCTAAATCTTGTCTGTTGGCGACGGCCGCTTTCTGTATAAAATCCTTCATGCAAAAATCGGGGGGTAGTTTATTCATCCATAAAGGGGAATGCTCACATTCACAAACCGATACCACCGCATCAGCGTTAGTTTTACTAAAAAAATCCAACGCCCCGTTAATATCCTCCACGGTTCGCAGCGGTGAAGTCGGTTGTAAAAGCAGGATTAGATCAAAATGTCGCCCTCTTTCCTCAAACCAGTTTATCGCATGCAAGATAACATCGATACTTTTGGCCGAATCAGTGGCCAAGCCCATCGGACGGATAAAAGGCGCCTCCGCTCCATACCTCTTCGCTGCCTCAGCTATATCCTGGTCTTCGGTGCTAACAACAATAGTATCCAAAAATGGGCATTTTAAAGCCGCCTCGATCGACCAGGCAAGCAACGGTTTACCTGCCAAATCTCTCACATTTTTGCGGGGCAGCCCTTTTGAACCGCCTCTGGCCGGAATTAACGCCAAAACCGTTTTTCCTTGAAACATGGAAGGCCCCTTTCGTTCAGACAATCCGGATTGTTCTCCATTTATAACGGAACCCCACGCTAAAACGCTTCCGCTTTTTTGAAATACTCCAATGTCCTTTGGTATTCTTCCCATTGACCGATATCAAACCAGTTGGAACTGATCGGGAATACCCCAACCTTATAGCCTTCACTTTTAACCCGCATTAAAAGATCGGGCATGTTCACCGGTTGATTGTCCTGGATATAACTGATTATCTCCGGTTCCAAGGCGTACACCCCGGAGTTGATCACAAAATCAAATTCCGGTTTTTCGGTCATCTGGGTTAACACTCCGTCTTTAGCCTGAAGAACGCCATAGGGTATCTGCATATTTTTTACCACTCCGACAATGGTGGCCTGATTTCTATGGCGCCGGTGAAAGTTGAGCAAACTCTCAAAATCAATATCCACTATTACATCACAATTGGAGACGATAAAAGTTTCCTGCAAATAATCTTTGGCCAGCGCCAGCGAACCGGCCGTCCCCAGAAATTCTTCCTCCTGTATGTAAGAGATATTATAACCATCCGGGTTTTCCCTGAAATAAAGCTTGATGATTTCCGCCTTATAGTTCAAGGAAATAAGAAAGTTGTTAAACCCGTATTTTTTAAAATTACTCATAATCACTTCGATGATTGGTTTGTCGCCTATCGGAATCAACGGTTTGGGAAGGATTTTCGTAAAAGGATCCAGCCTGGTCCCTTTGCCTCCGGCCATGATGAAAACCGGGTTCGGTTTTAAAGCCCACCTCTTTTTGTATGGTTTCTGGTCCAGGAAATCCTGGATCGAGATCAAATCAACCACCCGTTTATCTTCTTCCACGATCGGAACGGTCTTTATTTTATACTTCATCATCAATTCGTAAGCTTTGTCCTCTTCATCGTTGTAAATAAACTTCGGGTTCCGGTTCATAATTCTGCTCAAGGGCTCGTCCAAAGTGATGTTGTTGATTAACGCCCGCCGGATATCTCCGTCGGTAATCGTGCCGATTAATTTGATCTCCTCATCCGTCACGATTAATATCTGCAACCGGTTTTCATTCAGTTGCCTGATAGCCTCCCTGATGGATTTTTCGGGACGGATCAAAGCTAATCTGGTCAGTTCCTCCATGATTACCCCTCACTTATTCTCCCTATACTTCCGGATTTTACCCGGCGCCCCAAAGACAACCGCATTATCGGGTATATTATCAACCACTACAGTCCCGGCCCCGATTAAAACATTTTCCCCAACCGTCAAACCCTGGATTATCACCGCTCCAATCCCGATAAAACTGCCGGAGCCTATCCGGACTCCCCCGGCGATCTTGGACCCGGGAGCAATATGGACGTGGTCGCCGATAACGCAATCATGTTCGATGACGGCCCCGGTATTGACAATCACATTATTGCCGATAACCGTGTCCGGCCCAACCACGGCGCCGGCCATCAAGGTGTTTCCTGTTCCCAATCTAGCGTATCCGGAGACGACCGCCAGAGGATGCACGGCATTGATGAAACTAAAACCCGCGCTTTGAACTTGGTCGTACAACTTTTTCCGTATCGAGTTATCCCCGACGCTGCCAACGGTGATCAACGCATGCGTGGCACCGGCATTTAAAAGCGGAACCAATTGCTCATCGGCGCCGATTACCGGGAGATCCAGTAATCTCCCGCCGATTTTACTTTGGTCTTTTTCAATCAACCCTACAATCTCAATATCGGTCGTTTTTTTTAAAAACTCAAGCACCACTTTGGCGTGGCCGCCGGCGCCGATTAATAAAACTTTGCGCAAAAGTAAGGTCCTCCATTTGATTGTTAACTTTAACCCGGTTGCATTTTATGAAGCGCTATGCAACACAGACTTTACTCGATATCCCCCAACTCAATAACCTCATCCTTCAAAATATCCCTCTTTATCTTTTTCCCCAGCAAAAAATCAACCAACTTCGGCGGCAGTCCCGTCCCCGGCCGTTTAAATCCCAGCGCATTACGGGTTAACACTTCCCCTTTGGCCAAGTCTCTTACCGCCACAATACTTTTCCGCGCCGCTTCCTTCACATTGGCCTCAGCCGCCTGGCAGCGTTTGACCCCGTCCCCCAAAGCCTTCTCCACATTCCGGATAGCGCTTACCATTGCTTTCAGTTGCTCCGGTTCCAGGGAAGCCCGGTGATCCGGGCCTGGCAGGTTGCGGTCCAAGGTAAAATGTTTCTCGATCACACAAGCTCCCAAAGCCACTGCAGCGGTAGGGATCTCAATCCCCAGGGTATGGTCGGAGTAGCCCACCGGAAGTTGAAATACATGTTTCAAGGTAAGCATCGCTCTTAAATTTACATCTTGATATTGGGTAGGATAATTTGAGGTACAATGGAGCAGTACGATTTGGGAGTTCCCGGTATTCTGGATCGTGGCAACTGCCTCTTCAACCTCGCCTATACTGGCCATTCCGGTGGAGAGGATAATCGGTTTATTTTTCCTGGCGATGTATTCTAGAAATGGCAGATTAGTAATATCACCCGAACTGATTTTATAAGCCGGGATATCAAATTTTTCAAGCAAATCAACACTTTCGAAATCGAAGGGAGTCGATAAAAAGATGATACTGCGGGTCTTGCAATGGTTGATAATCTCTAGGTGCTGCCGGGGATCCAACTCCAGCCTTTTAAGCATCTCATACTGGGATTCGTTAGCTCCGGTGGCCTCTTTTTGATAATTGGCTTTCTCGGCGCTGGCGGTAACTAATTGATTAGCTTTAAAAGTCTGAAATTTGACGGCATCAGCGCCGGCTTCAGCGGCGGCATCAACCAGTTTCTTGGCCGTTTCCAGACTTCCGTTGTGATTGACACCGGCTTCGGCGATGATGAAAACCGGTGAATTTTCTGAAATGACTTTAGCCCTAATTTGGATCATGTTTAATTTTTCCCTTTTCACAAAAGTTATCTTATCGCTTTAAGTAACATAAAGCCCTCGGCATATTGTCTTCCGGAGGCGGCCCCGCGTAAAGTCGCCAATGCTTTTATATTCTCCTCACTTCTCGGGAAGGGATGAACATCGATTTCACTTTGATAAATCTTCATTATCTCAATTTTTTTAGCTAAATACTCCGAAATATCTACAAAGTAATTGGGCACAAAACCGCAATCGCTTGATGCAAAATCCGTTTCAGACAAAACTTCCATCATTAAGATGGTCTCAACGAAAGGATACCGGAACACTTTAGTGCATGAATAAACAATCTCAAAAGACACCCGGTGATCGGAATGAACATCATTTTTAAAAGGTACTATCACCATATTAGGTCGAACTTGCCGGAGAAATTGCCCGACTTTCTCGATTAAATATATTTTTTCATAACCATCAAGACTGGAGGGTTTTAATTCCAGATTTAAAAATTCATCGGCCTGATATAGTTTTCGCACGGCATCTAATTGATCTTTGCGATTTATAACAACCTCTTTGGAATAACCATACTCTTCTTTCACACTGGTAAAGTTTAACCAAGCGACTTGGTTACCTAAATGTTTATATTTAAGTATGGTTCCGCCCGCTCCTAAAGTCTCATCATCCATATGGGGGGATACTACCAATAATTTCATAAATATTCTCCCTCGCCAATTGTAACATTTAATTCATGCCGAAGAACGCGAATACAGTTTTCACCCGTTTTCACCAAGAAACTGTTATCCTGATAGACCTTAATAACTTTACCTGGTTCCAAGTTATTATATAAGCCTACTTTTTCCTCCGCCACTTGCCATACTTTAAATTTATTCCCTTTATAGATAAAATGGGCTCCAACATAAGGTTTTGTTAAAGCTCTCACTAGATTGTATATCGCCGAAGAAGACATTCGCCAATCAATTTCCCCGTCCTTTTCCGTCCTTTTTCGCCAGTAGTTCGCCAATACCGAATTCTGTCTTGAGGCTCTTAAAGTATTGCTTTTCAGCGCCGGTACAAATTCTTCCAGTTGTTGAAGAGCGGTAGCGCTGATTTTTTTATATAAACTTCCAGCATCATCAGAGTAATCGATCATAACCTTTTTTTGGGATATAATATCACCGCTGTCTGCTCCCTCATCCATCAAAAAAAAGGTGGAACCGGTCTCTGTCAATCCTAAAGCCAAAGCCCAGATAATCGGATGCCTCCCCCGATTTTGAGGCAATAATGCCGGATGAAACCCGATCACCCCAATCTTTGGAATCTTTAATAAATCGTTTTTAATTAATTGTGACCAACCGAAACAAAAAATAACATCGGGTTGCTTGTCTTTAATATAAGTCAACATATCATTATTATTGATATTATCGGCATACCTATATTCCAGATGATTTTCACGGCAAACCTCAGTCAGATTAGCAAAATCGGCATTAAAATTCGACTTGGCTTTGGTAATTACCGCTAATATATTTTCCTTCATTGCAATTAATTTGATTAACGCCTGTTTAGAAAAGTCCACTGTTCCAATAAAAACAATTTTCATTTTTTACTCCAGATCGTAAAAGGTCTTTTTGGTATTGTTGATTTTGCTTATTTGGTCTTTTAAAATATTTATGATTCTCTCGGCAGTGTTGCCATCACCGTAAGGGTTGTGGACCCTTTGGCATTCTTCTCTGAACCGCGGCTCAAAGGCTTTTGTTATTCCCGCGACTATGTTTTCTTTTATGGGTAAACAATTAATCACACTTTTTGCTTGAACTCTTCCCCTTTGCCGGTCACCTATATTAACAGTGGGAATCCCGAAAGAAGGGACCTCAATGATTCCGCTGGATGAATTTCCCACCACCGTACTAACATATTTAAGAGTCGACAAATACTTTTGATGGCCTAATGAACTAAAAGCCACAGCCTTTTGGGGGTTTTGGCGGACATATTCCTCGAGTAAAGTAATGATAATTCTCCCATTTGTATCCGCATTGGGTTTTGTAAAAATTACCCGCAGGTCTGGAAAACTGTCAATTGCATTTAAAAGCGCTTGAAATTGCTCAGCGGCAGTGTTTGTTTCCAGTGTCACCGGATGAAATGTCACAAATATTGTTTTATCAGTTAATTCAAAATCCAGAGCTTTCTCCAATTCTTCTTTAGTAAATAAAGCGGTATTTTTTATATTATCTATGCCCAGGGCTCCAACATTAAAAACGCGGCCGGGTTCTTCTCCCAATTGAATTACTCGCCTACGGTATTCTTCAGTTGCCACAAAATGAAGCTGGCTCATTTTGGTAATTGAATGCCGGATAGCCTCATCAAGTAGTCCTTCTGTTAATTCTCCTCCGTAAAGATGGGCAATTGGTATTTTTCCGACAGTAGCGGCCACAGCCGCCGCAAAGCTCTCAAAACGATCGCCTAAAATTAGAATACAATCCGGGTTTATTCGGGCCAGCGCATCGGCAAACCCGATCACTCCCAAACCGATTGATTTGGTAATGCCGACCTCGGAATCGCTCGATAATAACATCTCCACTTTTTCAGTAATAGTAAAGCCGTCTTCTTCAATCTGCCGGTAGGTTAAACCAAACTCCGGGGATAAGTGCATCCCGGTGACTATTAAATCCAGGTAAAATTCTTCACTGGCTTTGATTTTTTTCAGTAATGGGTAAAAAAGACCGTATTCGGCTCTTGATCCGGTGACAACTGCAATTTTTTTCAAGAATGTCGCCCCTTTTACATCCTAGCGTCTCCTGACTTCTTTACTACCTTCACTAATGTATCCGCCGCCCGTCGAATATCTTCACATGTATTAACGGTAGAACTCGGTAGATTAAGCCCGTTTTCATACAAAGAATAACAATTATCCAAGCTTTGCTTTTGGTATCGCCGGTAAGGCGGAAATTCGGTAATCGGTGGAAAGATCCTCCTGGTCGGAATCCCTTCGGTTTTAAGTTTTTCCTGAATTTCCGGGATGGAAAGACCTATTTTAGCTGTATTGATTGTTACCGACGATAGCCAGGCCGAAGTCTGGGTGTCACCCAAAGCTTCTTGTTCTTTGACACTATCAATTCCGGCAAAGGTTTGCCGGTATATTTGATAAAACTCCCCTTTTTTCTCCAGAAATCCGGCCAGTCTTTCAAACTGGGCCAGCCCCAGTGCCGCTTCCAGATTGGTCATCCGGTAATTAAAGCCGATCTCAGGATGATAATATCCCCTAGATGCATCACGGGCTTGATTGACTAAAAATTTGATATGCTCCGCTTGTTTCAAGTTATTGGTGGCAATCATCCCGCCGCCGCC
>JBLNCU010000030.1:0-36314 GCA_050260935.1 Bacillota bacterium | reverse complement strand
GGAAAATTGATAAGATATTTCTTAACGTTTATCAAGGATTTAAAGGCTTTTGCGGCATAATCAGAAAAATTTTCCGTATATTATCATCTCGATTTAAGCATACGAACGACTTTCCTCCTTCAATATAAAAACCAGGTCGTTTCAGCCTGGTTCTTTTTATAATTAATAGAAACTAGCAGTGGCGGCGGGATGAGACGGAGAGTTATAGCTGAAAATTAAAATAGAGCGGTATGGCTCTTATTGTAGCGTGGCTATATAAATCAATTCGTTTGGTTAATCTTTGCCTCAATTTCCCTTAAATACTTTTCAATCATTTCCATAATCTCTTTAACAAGTTCTGCTTCTAAATAGGGTAATTGATGCCAAAGGCCTAGGCCTTGAGATACAAGAATTTGCTTTTGTTCCGAAGTTAATAGGCTATCCCATTGAGGATTAAGTTGTTTGGGATTGAATGAGTTTTTCATTTTAACTTCTTTATAATGCTCCCATAGGGTGAGACACGGAAAAGAAAAATTAAGTTATAATGAGAACATGAAAAAGAGAAATCAATACACCGCCGAGTTTAAAACCAAAGTCGTTATAGAGGTACTTCGAGAAGGAGGTACCTTAAACGAGAGCGCAGTCCGCTACGGGATCAACCTGGTCATGATGAGCCGCTGGAAGGTAGAATTTCCCGAACGAGCCCTTGAAGTATTTAAAAGGGGCCCATCGGCAGCGGAAAGCAGAAGAGGAACGAACTGCGCAATCAGAAAGAAAAGTTGGTCAGTAAACTTATGAGGTTGACAGCTTAAAAAAATCTGATGAAATCCTTCATTTTATTAAAATCCGTGTCTTGACAACGGGTCATTCCAAGGCGCGGTGCCAATCTACTATGAATTAAGGCACGGGTTTTTAATTTAAAAAATATTATATTATTAAAGCCTATGAAGGGAATGAATAATATGTATGATATAAATAAAACAAGCCCATGCGGATATTACGTTAACCCCCCGATATATAACGCTGGCTATTGGTGCCAGTTTCCATATCAGTATAATCCTTTTGGAGCGGGGAGTAACCAATGTATTCAATTAAGGGATTATGGACCGGAACCCTTTGTCATAAATATAGATGAAGCGACTAAACTAAACAATAATTTTCGTCTCGCCTTATGGACGGGAGGCCACTTACAGCTAACCTTGATGAACATTAACGTCGGGGCGGACATTGGCCTCGAAATACATCCCAACCTTGATCAATTCCTCCGGATAGAACAAGGCCAAGGGCTGGTCATGATGGGCAAAAATAAAAATAATTTGGATTTTCAACGCTATGTTGCTGATGATTTTGCAATCATCATACCAGCCGGCACATGGCACAACCTAATTAATACGGGCAATATACCACTTAAATTGTACTCCATCTATGCGCCGCCTCAACACCCCTATGGTACGGTTCATGTGGTTAAACCTGAAGAAAGCCATGACCACTAAGCTCAAATGGAGTTGTTTCATAGCAAAGAGATAAAACGAGCGAAAACCCTTGAAGAAAATCAAGGGTTTTTTTATATTGTCCGCCTATAAGAAATTACTCCCTTAAACGTATTATTTTTTTACAGTCCTTTTAGAGATCAATGGCCCCCATCGGACGCGAGAAAGGGTTATAATTTCCAATTTGTTCCTCAAATATCCACATATCAGGACCAATAATTGTCTGCGACAGAGCCCAATTAAATGTTAATCATAAATCAACTAAAAACCCTTGACTTTTTTAAAGCGCCCCCATAATCAAAAAGGAGATATCCCTAAAAAAATCCGGGAGTCGCTCCCGGACACAAGATGTATTTACTTTGGTTCCTCGGTTACTTGTTAAAAAGGGTTGCTACTCCTTTTCTCTAAGCCTGATGACAATTCCGCCTACCAGCGCCGTAAAAGCATTGTAAACAACCGCCCCGATGACTCCGGTTACCCCGGACAACAGTCCATATATCAGACTCCCGATAATTACTCCCAAAATAACGGCGGCAATTTGCAGCGGGCCGCCCCCGGTCATGTTAACCGTACCCAACTGATATCCGATGCCGTTAAGGGTTGCCCCAACAGACACCAGAACCAGGCTGATGATTAATCCGATTACCACTCCCAAGACAAAGTAAAGTTTAAAAACCGAACCCGGTCCGATTCTTTGGATTTCATAGAGCTTCATCCCACGGCCACTCCCCTCAATCTTTCATCAAATATTATGAGGGCTGGGGTAAGTTTATGATTCTATTTTGATGTCTCTTTAAAAAAGCGGGATATTTAAATCTTAGCTATTAAATTCAATCCAGTATTAGGAACTCGTTGGGGCAAACAGTGATTTTCTGGCCGCCGGTAGCTGTTATCACTAGTGTATCCTCAATTCCGACCACCCCGACCCCGGGAAGGGACACCTTTGGCTCCACCGCAACCACCATCCCCTCAGCCAGCGTATATTCCCATTTGGGCGCCAAAAAAGGCGGCTCATCAAGCTCCAATCCAACGCCGTGTCCGACAAACCTGACTTTTTCAGGTCCCAAACCCATGAAACCATCTTCATAGCCCAGCTCCGCGGCTAGTCCGACTGCGCTTTCATAAATCCGGCACCATTGATTACCGGGTTTAAGTTCGGCCACGATTGCCTCTTCCACCTGGAGCATCGCTTCATAAGCCCGGGAAACCTCCTTCGAAGGTTGGCCCCAACAGAACATCCTGGTCTGATCTATATGATAACCTCTGAAGTTAAAAGCATAATCCATTATTACCGGAACGGCGGGAGGGATGGGTTCATTAGTCGCCCCGTAAGAGACCGCCGCCGAAGCGCCCGCCCCGGAGCATACTCCGTCAAATTTAGTCCCGGCCAAGGTATTCACTCCGGCCGAACAAACTCCGAAGCCCATATCAATCCCTTCCCGGTGGCAGCGGATCAAAGCTTCGTGTCCGTTGAGACGAAAGTAGTTTTCAACAGCCGCGCTGAGGGCTAACTCGGTTATACCCGGTCTAAAATGAGCCTTAATCAACTCCGGGACCTTGGACATAACTTTTCCGGCCCGAACTTGAATGGCGATCTCCGCCGGGGATTTTACCAAACGCAACATCCGAATCTCAAGTGACAAATCAACCACTTCAGGGTGGCCGAGAAGCTCCTGCCAGCGCTGGACGGTGTCATAAGAAGTGGTGTCGGTGGTCATCCCTAAGCGCCGGGACGAGCGAAAATTATACCGTTCCAAAATGGCTATCAAATCTTTGGTCCCATAAAAAGCCTCAAAATCGAGGTGCTGAACTTCCTCCCGAATCCGGTTAACGGCTTTGCGGGCCAGCGCCACTGGAACGCCAGCTTGGGGAATAACTAAATATAGCGGTTGAACCGATCCGCTGTAATAGTAAATGTCGGAGTTCCGGTTAAGGACCACTAAGTCGACTTCTTTTTCAAGTAAATATGCTTGCAGCTTAGCGACCCGCTGCTTTAACTCAGTTACGGTAAAATCAACCATTTGCTTACCAACCCATTCTTTCAATATCAAATCAGCCTCGTAAATATCCTTGTCAGTAAATCACTTTATTCAGCGGATATTCCACAATCCCCTGGGCTCCGGCTCGTTTAAGCTTTGGGATTAGATCCCGGACCGCCTTTTCATCAATAATGGTTTCCAGGGCAATCCAATCCGGATCCGACAATTGGGAGACAGTGGGTTTCTTTAGCGAATCCAAAATGGTCAGCACTTCTTCCCTATCTTTCTTGGCCAGATTCATCTTTAAACCAACCTTCCCTTCGGCCAGCAAGGCCCCTTTCAAGAGCATGGCGATATTCTCGATCTTCTGCCGTTTCCAAGGGTCCTCCCAAGCTGTTTTATTGGCGATTAACTGATTCTTAACCTCAAGAACGGTGTCGATAATCCGCAGTTTGTTGGCTCTTAAAGAGCTGCCGGTCTCGGTGATCTCCACAATGGCATCCGCCAGTTCCGGCGGTTTGACCTCAGTGGCCCCCCAGGAGAACTCGATCTCCGCGGCCACCCCCTGCTTCCGAAAATAATCCTCGGTAACATGAATTAGCTCAGTGGCAATCCGCTTACCGGCAAGGTCAGCGGCTTTTTGAAAAGGGGAATCGTTGGGAACCGCCAGTACCCACCGGCAAGGAGTCAATGTCTGTTTTGAATAAACCAGATCCACGACGGGAACTACCTCTGAATGGTTGTCAAGCACCCAGTCGTTACCGGTGATTCCCACATCAAGCACTCCCTCCTCGACGTAGCGGGACATTTCCTGGGCCCTGATCAACATTCCCTCAAGTTCAGGATCATCGATCCCGGGATAATATGAACGCTCGCTCACGGAAATATTAAAACCGGCTTTTTTGAACAATCGCACCGTGGACTCCTGCAGGCTGCCCTTGGGTAAACCCAGCTTCAGTTGCATCACAACCACTCCTTTTTAATAGTAGAAAACTGATTCGCGATGTTTTACTTATTTCCTTTTATTTGGTAAAATAAAAATATATCCGTTTCAATAAATTAGACGCTGAAGCGCCTCAGTCAGTATGTATAGTATCCCTTATATACACAACTAATCCCGCCGGACAAAGCCCCGCCGGGATTAGTTTTTTGGACAATTTATCGGCCCCTTCGGAAGTCTTAGGGCTTTTAATCCTTATTTTTTCATTGGGTCATCCAAAGTATTGGAGTAGAAAATCGAGATCCAGTTCAGGGTAGACCGGATACTTGCTTAACAAATTCTTAACTCTGGTGTTGGCCTCATTTTTAGCCTTGGCATCGATCGTATATTTCGCTTTGCTCGGTTTACCGGCGTTCTCCCCCTTAGTCACCATCTCCGGTTTGGTGTTGGATAACACCAGTTTAAAGATGGCCGCCATCTCTTTCATCTCGGCATCGCCCATCCCCAGGGTAGTCACGGCCGGCGTCCCCACTCTTAAACCACTGGTATACCATGGTCCATTGGAGTCAAAAGGCAGCGAATTCCGGTTTAAAGTAATGCCGCATTCCCGGACGGCGCTCTCCGCCTGCCTGCCGGTAAGCCCGAACGGCCTGACGTCAATCAGGAACAAGTGATTATCAGTTCCGCCGGTGGCCACCGCCATGCCTTCCGCCAGGCAATATTTAGCGAAACTTCGGGCATTTTCGACTATTTTGGCAGCATACTTTTTAAATTCGGGAGTATTAGCCTCGGTTAGCGCGATAGCCTTGGCGGCCATCACGTGCGGCAACGGCCCTCCAATCACTAAGGGGCATCCTTTATCAACATGCTCAGCGAATTCTTGAACGCATAAAACCAAACCGCCGCGCGGCCCCCTTAATGTTTTATGGGTGGTGGTGGTTACCACGTGGGCATGGGCTACCGGGTTAAATGCGCCCTGGAAAACACCGCCCGCCACCAAACCGGCGAAGTGGGCCATATCAACCATTAAAACAGCACCGGCTTTGTCGGCGATCTGCCGCAGCCGCTCGAAATTTATGGCCCGTGGATAAGCGCTAAAGCCCGCCAATAAAATCAGAGGTTTGATCTCCAAAGCCATTCTCTCGATCTCGTCGTAATCCAACAGGCCGGTCTCTCTGTTAACACTATAAGAATAAGCATCAAACATTTGGGCGGAAACATTCTGGCGGTAACCATGGGTTAAATGGCCCCCCGAATAATAATCCATTCCCAATAAGCGCTGATTCCCCAACTTCTGGCGGAGCGCGTTCCAGTCTTCCCTTGACAAGTGGGAGGGTTCCGTCTCGCCCAAGGCTTCCAACCCCGGTGTTTTCACCCTGGCGTTGAGAATTGCCCAGTAGGCGACTAAATTGGCGTCCGCCCCACTATGAGGTTGCACATAGGCGTGTTCACAACCGAAAAGCTTACAAGCCTGCTCGGCGGCATAAGCCTCAACCGCGTCAACATTGTCGCAACCCGCATAAAACCGGTGGTAGGGAAAACCCTCCGCATATTTATCCGTAAATAAATTACCCATCGCCAGCTGAGTGGCTAGGGAACAATAGTTTTCACTGGCAATTAATTTGAGGTGATCGCGCTGATCGCGCAGTTCGTATACGATATGCTTGGCAACCAAAGGGGCCACCTTTGAAATCTCTGTTAAAGCGGCCAAATAACCTAAAAATCCCGGGTTAACCCGGTCGGGAACCGTTTTCTCTAAATAAGCCTGGATTGCTGAATTAGCCATTGGCCCTTCCTCCTTTAATAAATGTTAAGAATTATGCCGGGGTTCACAAACCCGCAAAATAAAAAAATGAGATCTTGCGACCTCTGAAAGAACAAGGGAAATACACCTCCTCCGTCCTTTTGCCTGAGAGATTTAATCCATGGCAATGGATTTTTAGCCCCTTCGGCGCCCATCGGGTCTCTCCAGAGAATTGTCGGGTCATACTCCTGGTACCTGAGAGTTGGTGCCCCTTCGGTGTAAACGCCCAAACCGCCGGCGTTTAACTCTCGTATGACCGTCAACCAATATAAGTGAATTATAAACTTCTTAAAATTGGTTGTCAACCGCTGTTAAAAAAGAGAAGTTACAATCGGGTTAACTTTCGCTTACTTCCCCGTATTCGCCTTGTTATACTTCAAGGCGGCCCCGATAAATTCCCTAAACAACGGTTGCGGCCGGTGAGGCCGGGACTTAAATTCCGGATGGAATTGAGTAGCCACGAACCAGGGGTGGCTGGGTAGCTCGATAATCTCCACCAGATGCCGGTCTGGTAATATTCCGGTAATCTCCAGCCCTGCCTGTTGCAGCTTGGCCACAAATTGATTATTAACTTCATAACGGTGGCGATGGCGTTCGTAGATCAGTTCCTCCCGGTAAGCTTTAAAAGCCACTGAATTATCGCGAGGCAGTTTTACCGGATCCAATCCCAGCCTCATGGTTCCGCCCATGTCTTCGATCTCTTTCTGCTCCGGAAGCAGGTCGATTACAGGATAGGGAGTATCCGGATCAAATTCCGAGGAATTGGCCTTGGCCATACCGCAAACATTACGGGCGAATTCAATTACGGCGCATTGCATTCCCAAACAAATCCCCAAGTAGGGTATTTTTTGTTCCCTGGCCCACCGGATGGCCTCAATCTTTCCTTCGATTCCCCGATTTCCGAACCCGCCCGGCACTAAAATCCCGTCTACCCGGCCGATTACTTTTTCCGGGCCATCCCGTTCAATCACTTCGGAATTGACCCATTTGATATTGACGTGGGTATCATGGGCGATGCCGCCGTGGCGCAGCGCTTCCGCTACGCTTAGATAGGCGTCGGGCAAGGAAACATACTTCCCGACAATTGCGATGGTTACCTTCTCTTTAGGTGATTTTATTCTGGCGACAATCTCCCGCCAGGTTTTTAAATCCCTTTCTTGGCAATTGAGGCAAAGTCTTTTGATGACAATATCGTCCAGGCCGGTTTGTTCAAACAACAACGGAACTTCATAGATAGTCTTGGCATCCAGGTTGGGAATGACCGCTTCTTTGTCGATATCGCAGAAGAGAGCGATCTTAGCCTTCAGTTCGGCGGAGATCGGCTTTTCGGAACGGCAGACGATGACATCCGGCTGAATTCCGATGCTCCGCAACTCTTTCACGCTATGTTGGGTCGGTTTGGTCTTCAATTCCGACGCCGCTCCCACAAAAGGCATCAGGGTCACATGAATATACATTACCTCGTCGCGGCCGATATCGCTTTTAAACTGCCGGATGGCCTCTAAAAAAGGAAGGCTCTCAATATCGCCCACAGTACCTCCTACCTCGACAATAACCACATCGACCTGGCTCTCCTTGGCCACCCTATGAATCCGTTCCTTAATCTCATTAGTAATATGGGGAATGACCTGAACGGTTCCGCCAAGGAAGTCCCCTTTTCGCTCCTTGGTAATAACCGACCAGTAAATCTTGCCGGTGGTAACATTATTATTCTTGCTCAAATTGACATCGATAAAACGTTCGTAATGTCCGAGATCAAGGTCGGTCTCGGCTCCGTCATCGGTGACAAACACCTCACCATGCTGATAAGGGCTCATGGTTCCCGGATCTACATTGATGTAGGGATCAAGCTTTAAAACCGACACGCTGACCCCCCTGCTTTTTAAAAGGCAACCCAAAGAAGCGGCTGTAATTCCTTTCCCCAAGGAAGAAACAACGCCCCCGGTGATAAATATAAACTTAGCCATTTGTTGTACCCCCTTACCGGCAGTATTTGAATTAATGAATCAAGGACCGGAAATCAGATCTGCCGCTTATGTTGAATACTTAACCGGGCCACCGGTCTATTAGTCATACTTTTGATAAATCGCTTCAAAACCATTATCGGTTATGTAAACCACCAAAGCCCCATAAAGCACAAACAATGGAAAAACCAACACAGCGCTAATTAGAAAGATGATTCCAAAAAACAAAGCAAAGAAAAGGCTCAACCCCATATTATCCAAAACCAGCAAAAATGATTTTTTAACTACCTTTTTAAAAGAGTTCCCCAAATAAAGCAAGGGGTGAAAATAATAAAAAGCGAGCGCCACCAAAAAGAGAATATAAACCGACAACACGCCCGGGATTAACAGGGTGTAATTTTTAAAACTGGACAAGGCCATGATGATATTAAAGATCAATACCGTGGCCGCCAGGGAGAAAACCCAGTGCAAACCGGCGGAGCGCCAATAAACCTTTTTTAAAACAAGCCAAAAAGCCTTTATACTTGGATAATCAGTCTTTCGTACTTGATATAAGCCATATAAAGCCGTAGTAAGCGGGCCACTGACCAAACCATTCCAAAAACTGATTCCCAGCAGATCAATGATTAGAAACGAAAAAAGCTCACGCTGGGTTTCACCGGCTGCTATTAAAAGCCCCAGCATCAAGAGAATTGGTAAAAACCCGATAAACCAGAGGGCGCTTAGTAAAAACGAAAAACCCATTGAAGTATATAGTTCCACTAGTGATTTTTTGACCGTTCTTCCAAAGGTTGGAAAAAGCGCCAGTTTAGTCATTAAAATCCCTCCTTTTCCGCTTAATCACATTCTTTCCGGGGCGGAGACCCCAAGCAAATTCAAACCTCTTTGGAAAACGTAATACAACCCCCGGGCAAGCCAGAGACGGGAGCGGGTTTGCTGCAGATCATCGCTTAAAAATCTCCGGCGATTATAATAAGAATGGAAAGCAGTGGCCAAGTCCAGCAGATACCCGGTTAGACAGTGCGGCTCCCGGTTTTGGGCCGCTTCGCTGATTAAATCGGGGAAATGGGCGGCTTTTTCGAGAATGCTTTCTTCCTCCTCATCCCAAAAACGTAACAAGCTTGGATCGTAACCGGACTCCAGCCACTTTGAACCGGCCTGCCGGAAAATGCTGCAGAGCCTAGCAAAAGCATACTGGACATAAAACACCGGGTTTTCATTGGTTTGGGATTTGGCCAGCCCCAGATCAAAATCGAGATGGCTCTCCGGACTGCGCATCAAGAAAAACCAACGGGCGGCGTCATTGCCTACCTCTTCGAGCAGATCGGTCATGGTTATAAATTCACCGCGCCGTTTGGACATTTTAAACGGCTGGCCGTCTTTTAATAAATTAATCTGCTGGGCGATTAAAACTTCCAGCCTGTCCGGATTATATCCTAGTGAAGCCATCGCCGCTTTCATCCGGGGAATATAACCGTGATGATCCGGACCCCAGATATCAATCAGTAGATTAAAGCCGCGGTTGAATTTATTGACATGATAAGCGATATCAGAGGTAAAATAGGTAGTGCGCCCATCGGCGGTCTTCAAAACCCGGTCTTTGTCATCGCCGAATCCGGTGGTCTTTAGCCACAAGGCCCCGTCCTGGATAAAGGTAAGACCTTTGGCTTCAAGTTCCTGCATTACTTGGGAGACCGCGCCTTGTTCATGAAGACTGCGTTCACTGAACCAGCAATCATAATGAACCCCGTAATTGCTAAGATCCTCCTTTTGAGTGGCCAGGATCCGGGTATATCCAAGTTCCTTGAAGGTTTTGATGCGGTCAGCATCCGGGAGTTTCAGATAGTCGCTCCCCTTCTCGGCGATAAACTGGCGGGCTATATCGTAAATGTATTCCCCCCGGTACCCGTCATCCGGAAAATCCACCTCTTGGCCGAGCAGCTCGCGGTAACGGGCGTCGATGGACCGGCCTAGGGTCTCCACCTGAACCCCGAAATCGTTGACATAGTACTCCCGCCAGACTTTTGCCCCGCAAGCGGCCATTAAATTCCCCAGAGTATCGCCTAGAGCGGCGGCTCTGGCGTTAACCACATTCATCGGACCGACCGGATTGGCGCTCACGAACTCCAGTTGAATATTTAACCCTTCCAAGTCGGAACTGTTCCCGTAATCCATCTTTTGGCCGAGAATCGACTCCAATACCTCGACCAACCAGTTGTTGTTTAAATAAAAATTAATAAACCCGGGACCGGCCATCTCGGTTTTGGCAATATAGGGGTTGGGTCCCAGGTTGTCGATAACTGCTTGAGCAACCTCCCGGGGCGGAGTTTTGGCAATCTTCGAGAGCACCAGGGCTAAATTGGAAGCAAAATTGCCATGGCTTTTATCTTTGGGAACTTCCAGGTTGACCGCGGGCAGGTCGTCAAAGAACAACTTACCTGAAGACCTGGCTTTAAGGGCAGCTTCCCGCAGCCCCTCGCGTAAGCTTTCTTTTACACGCCGGGTAACGATTTTTTCCATCTATACGCTATACTCCTTTTATACCAAGTCGCCTTCCGGCATACATATAGTTTGTCTTGTTCAGAGCGACGCTTACTTGGTATTATATCTTAACTTGAAAGTATTTTTTGGGTATGCAAAAGGGTTTTATTCCAATCATGCAGAAAGGTCACCGAGGTGACCTTTCATTATGATGCTTTGCTCTCATTTTTTGGAGATACGGATGCTTTATTCTCCGATTTGGCTCCGCTGGCGGAGGAAGTTGAAGACGAACTACCGCTGGAATGGTCGCCGGCGGCCTCTCTCTTATAATCACTGGACTTATAATCAGTGGTATAGAAGCCAGACCCTTTAAAAATAACATTGTTGTTCTGGCTGATTAGCCTCCGGACACCGGCTCCGCACCGCGGACATTTGGTAAGTGTCGTGGTGATACTGTGAAATTGTTCAAAAATACCGCATTTCGGGCAATCATATTCATATGTCGGCATGGCTTCACCTCCTTGGCACCGATCTAAACAAGAATATATTACGGGATTGATGTTCAAATGTCAAGTAGGTCAGGCTATAGCTTGATCTTTCCTGGTAATCCAAATCAAGTTCTTACATGTGTTCATCCGATTGTAAATATTCCTTAAAAAATCCGGCGGAAAAAGAATTTTATGCTCCGATCGTTACCGGCTATTTCATCCTGGCGTTTTCATAGCTCGCACCAGGATTTGCATCACGGATCAACCCTTCTTCGGCGGTTGCCAGACGGGATCTCCCTTCAAGGATCGCCTCGGCAAAATGAAACATCAGGCCGACTCCTTCCTTACATCCGGAAATTTTTTCAAAGAACAAGATTAAGACATTATAACCTCTAAAATTATAGGAAAATTCGCCTTTACCAACCGATATGAACCTGGGCGTCTTTTTGAGCAAGGGTTTGAATTCCCGAAAAACTTGCGGAATCATTGAAGACAGATTGAGATTGATGGTGGAAACATTTTTTCTGTAAAAAAAAGGACTACATTCTTTTGTAGTCCCGAAAACTGTTTTAGAGGAGGCGGAGTTTTTAAGGGGTTAAATTCTCTTTAATTTCCGGGTTCTGATGGCGACCGCAGCCGCCAGTACTAGTCCTTTAACTATCATCTGGCTATAGGGGTTAACATTCATTAGGTTAAGACCGTTATTCAAAACGTTAATGATCAATGCCCCAATAAGGGTTCCGATTATTGTGCCCTCACCTCCTGCGATACTGGCGCCTCCAAGTACCACCGCGGCAATAGCATCCATCTCAAATCCGGTGCCTGCCAGAGGTTGACCGGAATTTAAGCGCGAAGCTAAGATTAAACCGCTAACCGCAGCGGCAAAACCGCAAAGAGTATAAACTAAAATTTTAATGCAGGATACATTAATTCCCGACAAGTGGACCGCTTCTTCATTACCACCCAGCCCGTAAATATAACGGCCTATTTTCATCTGCGTCAAAAGTATATAACCTAAAAGATATATAAATAGCATAATAATGGCTGGTATAGGTATGGCTCCTAAATAACCGCGGCCTAAGAAAACAAAAGAATCGGGGAGATTGGAGATGGGATAACCGTTTGTATAAACCAAAGCGACACCTCTGGCGGCAGTCATCATCGCCAAGGTGGTAATAATCGGAGGCACGTTGAGTTTGGTGATTGTCAAACCATTAATAAAACCGGCTACGGCGCCGATAAGAACTCCGGTTGCCATCGCCACCCACATATTTACACCTTGTACCATCAGGCTGGAGGCGATGGTTCCGGATAAAGCGACTATTGAGCCGACTGATAGATCAATTCCGCCGGTTAATATAACCAGAGTCATTCCCACCGCAATGATGGCATTGAGTGAGACCTGTCTGGCAATATTGATCATATTGGAAAAAGTAAAGAAGAAATCATTGATAAATGAAAGAGCGATAATCATACATAACAGGCCGATTAATGCTCCTGTTTCGCGGCGTCCAAAAAATGCTTTTAGCCCCGCACGAAAAGAATTAACAGATTGTTGTTGCATTAGTTTTCGCCTCCAGTAGCGTAGGTTAAAACTTGTTGCTCGGTTGCCTGGTAACCAGATAACATCTTTGTAACCCGGCCTTCATGCATCACATAAATCCGGTCACTCATTCCGAGAATCTCCGGCAGTTCCGATGATATTAAAATAACGGCAATTCCTTGTTCAGCCAAGCTGTTGATCAGTTGATAAATTTCCCGTTTGGCTCCCACATCTATCCCTCGAGTGGGTTCGTCTAAAATTAGTATTTTGCTTCCCACAAACAACCATTTGGCCAGAACCACTTTTTGCTGGTTACCTCCGCTGAGGTTAATCGCTTTCTGTTTTATACCGGGAGTTTTAATGCTTAAATCATTGACATATTTCCGGGCCACTTCCCGCTCTTTGCCCCAGTTAAAAAAAATGCCGTTGATAACTTCCTCCATCGCCGCGTAAGTCGTATTCTCTTGAATTGTCATCCCTAAGATTAATCCCTGAAGTTTACGATCCTCAGGCACCAACCCGATTCCAGATCGAATCGCTTCTTTGGGAGAACTAAAGTGAATTGTCCTGCCGAATACTTCGACTTCACCTGAATCAATTGGCTCCGCCCCAAAAATCGCTCTGGCTAACTCAGTCCGTCCGGCGCCCACCAACCCGAAAATTCCGACCACTTCCCCACAGTGGAATTCCATATTCACGTCTTTTAATTTTTGATTATAAAGACCCTTAACTGATAAGGCCACCGTTCCGGGAGAACATTTACGTTTTGGAAATTCATCTTGAAACTCCCGGCCGACCATCATAGAGATCAGTTGCTTTCGGTTAACATCTTTAGTCGCTACCGTGCCGATTGTATAACCGTCACGCATGACCGTTACCCGGTCGGAGATAATAAACAACTCCTCCAACCGGTGGGAGATATAAATTACAGTCACCCCTTTTTCTTTTAGGGATTTGATAATCCGGAAAAGGTTGTCGATCTCATGCTGAGTTAGAGCCGCAGTGGGTTCATCCATGATAATTACATCCGCGTTAACCGACAACGCCTTGGCGATCTCCACCATTTGCTGATAAGCCACACTCAATTTATTAACCGGGATTCGTACATCCAGATCTATATCTAATTCTTTAAGCAGGGCTGCACTTTCCCGGTGCATTTTTTCCCAATTGACAAATCCCTTTATTTTCCGGCTGGGCTCTTTACCGAAAAATATGTTCTCGGCCGCGCTCAAATAGGGAATCAAGTTAAATTCTTGATGAATAATACTAATCCCCAACTCTTGCGCATGCTGAGGGGATCTGATTAAAACCTTGTTTCCTTTATAAAATATCTCTCCTTGATCAGGTGTAATCACTCCGGAAAGGACTTTCATCAAAGTCGATTTCCCGGCCCCATTTTCCCCGATTAGCGCCAGGATTTCTCCCCGTCTCGCTTCAAGAGAAACTTGGTTAAGGGCCCTTACTCCTGGAAAATCCTTAACAATATTCTCCATTTTTAAAATAGTCTCCGGCATTTCGAAGCGCCTCCTCGGACTGATGAAAAGGCGCAGGGATACACCGATTCCTGCGCCTTAATCGTTATTATTACCAGCTAAAACCGGCAGCGTTATCTTTGGTGATTAACTCAACCTTAACCTTGATTTCACTGGGCACTTGCTCGCCTTTAAGAACTTTGTAGGCGATTTGAACACCTTTGCGACCGATTTCACCAGGGAATTGGGCGGAAGTAGCCACTAAAGCTTTCCCTTTTTTAATTGCTTCGACAGCATTAGGAGCTGCATCTACGCCTAAGATAAACATTTCATTCTGACGGCCGGCGGTTTCGACAGCCGCCAAGGCTCCCAAAGCAGTGGGGTCGTTGATTCCAAACACGGCATCAATTTTCCGTTGGGATTGGAGAATGTTCTCCATGACTTCCATGGATTTGGTCTCGTTGGTCTCGCCGTTTTGTTCCGCAACTACCTTGATATCGGGGTATTTGGCAATAACATCCTTGAAACCTTGAACTCTCTGCATTACCGAGGTAATCGGAGTTCCATTGATAATTACGATGTTGCCTTTGGTTTTTAGCCTCTTAACCAAGTATTCACCGCAGAGTTTCCCGGCCAAATAGTTGTCGGAAGCGATGAAGCTGGTGATTTTGCCACCTTCGGCATTAACATCCAAGGTAATAACAGGAATGTTGGCTTTGTTCGCAGCAACAACCGCCGGGGCAATCGCCTTGGAATCTACAGCATTGAGCAGTAGAATATCGATTTTTTGTTGAATCATATCTTCAACGTCGGAAATTTGTTTGGCCAGGTTAAACTGAGAATCGGCCACAATTAGCTTGGCGCTGGGGTCGATTTTTTTCAACTCAGCCCGGATATTCTTTTCCATTGCTACGAAGAAAGGGTTATTCATGGTCATGAAAGTGGCACCGATGGTCACCTGTTTTTTGGCTCCGAAACTAACTGCGGAAACAGAAGCGACTACCAGAACAAGCGCAATTAACAATAACATTGACTTCTTAAACATCTCTTTGTCCCTCCTAGATTTAATCGAAAACTGTTGTCCGGCCAGACAAAATATTAAAAAGCAAGAATCATGCCAAGCTTACAAAGACATCAGTTCTTTTTAAAACGGGTGTAAAAATCGGATATTTTGGGGTCGAAAAGGGGGACATGGTGTTACCCTAAGTTACACTTTGTAACCCCTAAAGCTATGTGATAAGAAAATTCTATTCGCATCCTCTATTCCAAACCGTATTTGGCCATTTTCTCATACAAAGACTTTCTACTAATCTCCAACATTTCAGCAGCCCTTTTCTTGTTCCAACGGGTTCTTTCAAGCGCATCCCGGATAATTTCCCGTTCCTTTGCGTCTGTAAATTTCGTTCGAACAGCTTTAAGTGATGGAACCTCAAATCCGCTTTCCTTTTCATTTGCCGAACCCGGTAATTTAAGATGTTCTTCCGGATGGAAATCTTTCTCACCTAAAACCACTATCCGTTCGACAATATTTCGCAATTCCCTCACATTACCGGGCCAATGGTAGTTCTTTAGCAAGTCCACCAGTGGCGCAGAAATGGTTTTGACCGGTTTATTATAATCCTCACTGTATTTAAGCAAAAAATGTTTAATTAAGAGCGGTATATCCTCTTTTCTTTCCCGTAAAGGGGGCAAGGTGATCGGCACGACATTCAACCGGTAGTAAAGATCTTCCCGGAAGGTACCGTTTGCAACCCCTTCCTGGAGATCCTTATTGGTAGCCGCAATAACCCTGGCATTTACCTTTACGGGTTCCATCCCGCCGATTCGGACAACCTCGCGTTCTTCCAAGACACGTAAAATCTTGGCTTGGGTAGCAATATTCATATCCCCGATCTCATCCAAAAAAATTGTTCCACCATTCGCTTGTTCAAATTTGCCGATTTTACGGTTGAGTGCCCCGGTGAAGGCCCCTTTTTCATAACCAAATAGCTCGCTTTCCAGAAGACTATCGGGAATGGCGGCGCAGTTAATACCGACAAATGGTTTGTCTTTGCGGGGGCCTTCTTTATGAATGGCCCGGGCAACTAATTCTTTTCCAGTGCCACTTTCACCTAAAATCAAAACCGTGGCCTCATTCTGAATAACTTTGGCCAATAAATCAAATAATCTTTTCATGATTGCTCCTTCTCCGATAAGGCCTCCCGGATTGGTATTCGCAGTCATTTGCAGATTATTAAAGACGGATATTGTAAAATCCAAACTTTCCTTAATTGCCTTCCGCAGATTTCTAACTACAAAAGGTTTGGTGACATAATCCTTGGCCCCGAATTTCATAGCTTTAACCGCACTCTCAATCGTACCATAACCGGTAATCATGATAACCTGGGGTCGCTCGTCAATAGCCCGGATTCGTTTTAAAGTTTCGATGCCGTCAATTCCCGGCATCATAATATCAAGTAAAATAAGATCCACATCGGTCCGCTGGATCTGTTCCAATGCCTGATACCCGTCGTTAGCGGTCATCAGATGATAGCCATCTCTCCCCAACAGTTCACAGAGACTATCGCGCATACCCTCATCATCATCAACTATTAAAATTACCGGGCGTTTGGACATCCGTCACACCATCCTCCGAAATGTGCAGTTTTTTCAGTTTGATAATAAAAGTCGACCCGTTTCCCTCTTCACTGATTACCTCAATTGAGCCCGAATGTTCTTGAATGATGCCGTAACTTACCGAAAGACCCAGACCGGTTCCCTCCCCGATTTCTTTGGTGGAAAAGAAGGGGTCAAAAACCCTGCCCAAATCTTCCTTGGCAATCCCTTTCCCCGAATCTGCAAATGATAGGGAAAATCCCATGCCATCTTCAGTCTCATTAAGGCCGATTGCTAACTTACCGCCATTTTGCATTGCCTGAAGTGCATTTAAGACAATATTCAAAAATACTTGTTTAAGCCGGCTTTTATCAGCCAGGACCCAGGCTTCATTAAGGCAATACCTCCTGCTTAGTTCAACCCCTTCCTTACGGAGCTTAAATTCTATCAGATCGACAGTTTCTTCAACCGCCTCTACCAGATTTACCGGCCTGAATTTGGTCTCCGACTGGCGTGAAAATTCCAGTAATTGCCGAATGATCTCCGCGATTCGTTCAGTTTCGGAACCGATTCTTGTCAGGTAACCCCTGACCCTTTCATCATTAACATCCATATGGCATATCTCAATATAATTAAGAATAATTCCCAGAGGATTGTTTACTTCGTGGGCCAAACCGGCAGCCAGTTTTCCGATCGAAGCCAATCTTTGGGAAAGGGCCAACTCTTCCTCCAAGTTTACCCTGGCGGTGATATCTTCGATGATTATTACTGCGCCTACCAGCTGTTTTTCACCGTCAACCAGCGGTGATAAACGCAAATTGCCGATGATATCCTGTTCGCCAATCCGGCAGCGAATTTTTGTGAGAATCTTAGTTTCAGAGCTTTCCATTACTGACTGCAAGTGTTGTTTGAGATTATCTTGATCGTCAGGAAGTTTTATTAATTCTTCCACGTACGAATCAATGATTACATTGCGCTGTTTACCAAGGGCCTTCTCAAATTCCGAATTAACTACGGTAATATGGTATTCCTTGTTAATAACCACCACACTCATGGTCATGCTTTCTACGATGTTCGAAATATATTCTTTCATATCAAAAAGATCCCGGTTGGCCGCCTCCAGCTGTCCGTGGCTTTCTTTAAGTGAAGCCGTCATTTTATTGAACTCCGAGGCTAACATTCCGATCTCATCAGAGCTTTCAACTTGAATTTTTTGTCCCAGATCCCCCCTCCCGATAGCTTTTACAACGCTAACCAGCCTGAGTAAAGGAGCCACTGTCCTGCCGGACCAGAAATAAGTTAAAATTACAGCCAGCAACATAGCGGCTAATGCTACCCCGATTAAATTGTTTCTGGTTTGAGCGATTTTTTGCATCGTTCCCAAAGCTGAAACCCCGACCGCCACATAAAACGTAGTAGTGCCCTTTTTATAAATGGGTGAGAATATAAAACTATACGGGTTGTTTTGAATTTTGGGTTGAATAGGATGGGAAGCTTTTATCTGCGGAACAACAAATCTCTTTACAGTGCCGTCAAGGAATTGGTTATCTTTAAAAAAGGCCACCTCGGTTCCATTTACTACTGAAACTTCCTTTAAATAACTCGAATTTAAATATTTGGTCAGGACAAGATAGCCGAGTGTTCTTCCCCTTTTACTAATGACCGATGATGCTTTCAGGATAAAATGGCCATCCTCAATCAAATATTCAATCGCTTTTTGATTGGCACTTTTCGAAGCCGGGATATGGTCGATCCCTTTTAAAGAATATTTACCCTCTGATCCCTCCGGATTGGGCAGCGACGAATTTTTAGCCAAAACATAACCATTGGCATCTAAGACTTCAATTACATCAATATTTAAACCGATTTTTAGCTTGGATACTTCTACTTCCAGGGCCTTCTGAATCGTCGCATATCCCTCGGCGGTCAAATAAGAACGGTATCTAAAAAGGACATTCGTATACATCATCAGGTTATCGGTTTTGGCAAATTTTTGGACCCGGTCGGAGTATTGAGTCTCCATTGCCTCCAATTCACGGGTGATTCTTTTGGTTGATTCACCGATTCTTTCCCGCGCGTCTTTCTCGTTTTGAGTAAGAACCAAGCTGGTAGCCACAAAAGTAGAAACCAACATTGGCAGTAATACTATAAAAACGCCATAAAGCATGACTTGGGATTTGAGTTTCACAACAATTGCCTCACAATTTCCGCGAAATGCCGGACTTTTATTTAATGAATAAATACGAAATCAACTGAAATTATCCTTCTTTTCCGCAATCCAGTAAAAAACCAAAATAATCCATTCCATAAGGTTTAGAAATTCATGAAGATAAAGTTGTTTTCGATCGGGAAAAATTGCTTGCCCTTAACCCTAGAAATATTCTTGGCGCGATGAGGGTTTAAGAGGATTGGAAGGATTAATCGGATAAAGGTGTTTCGTAGAGGAGTAATTTCCGAGTTGCAATCAAATTAAGTAAATTAAAAAAGGCAGTGAAGGCATGCTTTCAAACTATTGCCAGTTGCCTTAATGCCCTTTGCCTGAACAGCTTGAATCAACCAATTTTTACTTTTATTTCTCCAGGACCACCCGGTTCCGCAACACTCCAATCCCTTCAATCTCCACTTCAACCAGATCGTCGGCTTGAAGATAAATCGGGGGGGTGCGGTTATAACCAACCCCTTCCGGGGTTCCGGTCATAATCACCGTCCCCGGCAGCAGGGTCATATTGCGGGAGCAGTAGCTGACCAAAGCAGGAACATCGCAAATCAAATCCCGGGTGCTCGAATCCTGCATTACCCGCCCGTTTAACCTGGATTGAACCCGGCAGTTTCCGGGGTCCAACTCGGTCTCGATTACGGGCCCCAACGGGCAAAAAGTGTCGAACGATTTGGCCCGCGCCCACTGTTGATCCAATTTAAACTGACAGTCCCGGGCGCTGAGATCGTTCCCGCAGGTATAGCCTAAGACATAATCCAAAGCCTCTTCCCTGCGCACATCTTTAGCCTTTTTGCCGATGACCACAGTCAGTTCGGCTTCATAATCAACATTCCCCGGCGCAATCTTCGGCAGGACGATTGCATCCTCCGGTCCGGCCAGACTGGAAGTGGCTTTCAAAAAAATCACCGGAGCCTTCGGGACGGTAAAGCCAATCTCCTGTGCATGATTGCGGTAGTTCAACCCGATGGCTATGATATTCGGGGGAACTACCGGGGGCAATAAACGGACCTCATTTAAGGGTAACGTGTTGGCCGTTTTCGCCCATTCACCAAAAAAATCACCCCTGATCTCCCGGATCTTCTCTCCCTCCAAAATTCCATAACCTGTTTTCGACCCGTTTGTAAACCTAATTAGTTTCATGATGAACAGTCTCCGGCGAATAAATTGTTAATCCTTTTTCCCATCTATAAAATAGCGGAAGATTTCAATCGGCAATGGAAATAGAATAGTGGAATTATGTTCGACGGCGATCTCGGTCAAGGTCTGCAGGTACCGTAATTGGATTGAAGCAGGCTGGGTCTGTAAAACCTTGGCCGCCTCCGAAAGTTTCTCCGAGGACTGCAATTCCCCATCGGCGGCAATGATTTTCGCCCGGCGCTCCCGCTCCGCCTCGGCCTGTCTGGCGATGGCCCTCTTCATCGACTCGGCCAGTTCCACCGCTTTAATCTCAACCGTGGAAACCTTGACTCCCCAAGGATCGGTGGCTTCATCCAGGAGAGTCTTTAAAACCTCATTCAACTGAGTTCGCTTGGATAGCATCTCATCCAGTTCGTGCTGGCCAAGTACTGAACGGAGAATGGTCTGGGCCAACAAAGAAGTGCTACGCACATGATCCGCTACCTTAATAATGGCCAGAACCGGATCGAAAACATTGAAGTACACCACGGCATCCACATTGATCGTTACATTGTCCCTGGTGATGACCTCTTGCTTCGGCACATCGATGGTAAAGGTCCGCAGGTCCACGATCCTGACATAATCGATTCCCATGGGGAAGATCAGGTTTACTCCCGGGTTGAGCACTCCAATCTGCCGGCCGAACCGGAATAAAACACCCCGTTCATATTCGTTGATAATCCGCAGCATACTCGGGAGGAAGAGCAAAGGAAGGATGAACCATAACAAGGCCAACAGGTACGATCCGTTAAAGATCAATACATTCTGAACCCCGACCCAGATCAGTCCAGAGATGATCAAAAACCAGGTAATGGTCTTGGCCTTGGTGGCTATAGCCAACCCCAGCCAGATCAACCACCAAACCCCGAAGATTACCCACCCGAGATAGATAAAGCCCATTAAATACATAACGCTTGCCTCCTTTAAAATCAAATAACCCAGTTATTCTCCCCAATAATCTGGCTAAAAAACCACAACCCCAGCAGTAGCACGATAAGCCAGAAAATCAAGCGGGCCAAATCCCGGAACTTTTCTTTAATCAATAATTGGACTCCCAAGAGAATAATTAAGACGGGCCAGTAATGCCGGGCTAAATTATTATAGTAGGGCCAGAAATTATCCGGCAGCAGATTGCTGTTTTTAAGGAGCAAGAATATTCCGAGGGTGATTAATATCAAAGCCAGCCCGATTTTGTTCATTCCATTAACTCCTTCCGTTCAATGGGATATATTTGCGTCTCCCGGTCTTGATAGACAAACAGGAATGTTAACGGTTTCCGCGGCGTTTCTTTTAGGGGCGCCGCCGCCGCTTCCCGGGGGTCGCAGTCAAACTCCTCAAATATTACTCTCCGTTGAATATCCCGGATCGCCAAACCAGCGAATCCGGGAATATACTGTTCCCGGTGGGAGGGATTCTGCCAAAACCGGTAGCTTTGACTATGTAATTCCGGGTTTTTTTTACCGGCCCATTCCGGTAGTTCCACCAAACGTTCGTTGCTTAATAAATCATATTTGAGAATATTTTTAAAGATTACGCTCTCAGGTTCTACCGTTTGATAAAAACGGAGCAAATAGCTATAGAGATCTTTACTTTTGTGCGCTATTTGGTCGTACCCACTTTGCTTCCACCATTCGGCCAGCGATTCAAAGAGGGCGAACGGGGAAGAAAAATGGGGAATCAGATAGGTGAAAGCCAGTTTGAAGCGGCCGCAATTATAATACCTTTCCAACAACTCCTCAATGGTCTTTAACTTCAGCAGTTCCTGATAGGAGATCCAGCGGTTGGACAACACCTCATAGGGAGGCTCATCGGTAAAAATATATCCATATTCCGGGACTTTAGTACGCAAACCCGAACCTTTTAAAAGTTTTAGAAAACCCAATTGCAAACGGTTTGGTTTTATAAGTAAACTGTCGTTAAAACTTTTGGCAAACGACTGGTAGTCTTCACCCGGCAATCCGGCTATCAAGTCGAGATGGACAAAGACCCGGCTTGATTTCACCAGTTGCGACACTTCTTTGGCCAGGCGGGGAAAGTCCATCCGCCGCTGGATTAATCTCAATGTTTCCCGGTTGGTGCTTTGGACGCCGATTTCGAATTGAAAGAGTCCGGCCGGAGCTTGAGCCAGGATTTCCCGGGATTCATCATCAAGCAAGTCGCCGACAATCTCGAAATGAAAATTGGTCTTTCCGGGATTGGCGATCAATAAACGCCAGATTTTTTTGGCCCAAGCCGGATTACAGTTAAAGGAGCGATCTACCAGTTTTACCTGCCCGATACCGGCCTTGATAAAACGCAATAAATCCTGTTCTACCCGCTCCCAGGGGAAAAATCTGACCCCGTGTTCATTGGCGGAGAGACAGTACTGACAAGAGTATGGACAACCCCGCGAGGTTTCGTAATAAACCAGCTTTTGCCTGAAAGGAACTAAATCTTCCGGATAAGGAAATGGCAAAATGCCTAAATCCATGATCGGCGGCCGTGGTTGATTGACCGTAACGCCGTCCCCTTCACGGAAAGCCAGCCCTTTTATCATAGCCCAATCCGGTTCGGTTTTCCCAAGCTCCCCCAGCCACTCCTTAAAAGTCAGTTCGCCCTCACCGGCTATGACAAAATCAACCGCCGGATTGGCCCTTAACACTTCTTCCGGATTGACTGAGACCTCCGGTCCGCCAAGCAGTATAATCGTACTGGGCGAGATGGCCTTCAGCCGTTTACAGATAATTAATATCTGATCGATGTTCCAGATGTTACAGGAAAATGCCGCTACATCCGCTTTTTCAAGGTATATCTCCCCGCAAATCCAAGAAAGCTCCTGGTTGATGTTGAACTCGCGGAAAGCCAACTCCGGGTATTGCCCCCGGCAAAATTGATATAAATACCATAGCGCCAGTGAGGTATGGACAAATTTAGCGTTTAAAGTGGTTAACAGAATTTTCATTATGGATATTATTTACCGTTAACAACCAAAAATCCTGCCTTGGCGTTAAAAATCGGCCAACCCGGCGGTTGAACGTATTCGGTTTTTTTCGTACAATGTTAATGTTTTACCGATTATTAATCTGCCAGCTAAAGGGTTGCCGAATCCTATGGCGAAGTTTCAACGCAAAAGAGGTGTTCGTAGTGTTCATCGACTGCCATATGCATGCCTTCGCGGATAAGATAGCGGAAAAAGCCGTGGCTCAATTGATCAATTACTATAATATTCCTACTACCTTCGGCGGACGGTTTGATGATCTTTTGGCCGCCGCCAAAGAGGCCGGTCTGGACGGATTAATCCTTTTAGTGGCCGCCACCAAACCGGAGCAAGTAAAACCGGCCCATGATTGGATGTTCTCCTTATTCGCCGATTACCGGATGGAGAAAGAACGGCTCTCTCCCTCCAGCCCATCCCCTAAAATAATCCATTTCGGAACCTTCCACCCTGACGACCCCAGTTGGCTCGCGGAAATCAGGCGTTTAAGAATGGCGGGAATAAAAGGCCTAAAGTTACACCCGGAATTTCAAGGATTCGATCTGGCCGATCCCCGTTTGGGGCCATTTTTTGAAGAGGTCGAAAATGATTTTATTTTAATGATTCACGTGGGCGACCCGGCTGTAAACCAGAGCAATTTCAGCACTCCCCGCAAAATTGCGGCGATTTTGAAGAACTTCCCGGAAATTAAGATCATTGCCGCTCATCTTGGGGGACTTTACTTTTGGGACGAGGTATATGAGGTATTGGCCGGACGTGAAGTTTATTTCGACACATCCAGCGCCATTGAGTATATCGATGAAAACCTCTTCCGGAAGATCGTCGCCAAACACGGACCCGAGAAGATCTTTTTCGGCAGCGATTATCCGTTGCGTTCACCGAAACAAGCCCTTGAATTCCTGGATCGGATAAAATGGCTGTCCACCAAGGAAAAGGAAGGAATTCTCGGTTTGAACTGCGCCCGGTTGTTTCCGGAATTTGGCTAAAACTCCCATTACTTTTCGCCTATAGAATTCAGAAGTCAGGAGCCAGGCGCTAGAATCTGGAAGCGCGGACTGATTCTTCCTACTATTAATATAATAAAAATAAGCTGTTCTGGATTAACAACCACTGCGGTTTTCTCCTGGCTCCTTATCTTGTCTCATTCCTAATTTTTCAAAAAAACTTCCCCTTCACCCGTTTGATTGCTTACCGTGATACTGTTTTCGCCGACCCGGAGGATCTTCTCTCCCTCCACGGTATCGCCGGCCTTTACAATCCAGGTGTTCTGGTTGGATTGCGGATCAAGTCCAACTAAGGCAGTGTTGCCGTGAATAAGACCCCAAAGAACCAATTTCGAACTGAATAGGACGCCGGTGGTAGTTTTTTCAGTACCAAAAAACAGCTTTCCGCTTAACAAAGGCTGATATTTAGCAAGCGGAGCCGGGGCTTGCAGCTTAGGAGGGTAGAATTTTTTGACGGGCGCCGGCGCCGGTGTCTCCGGTATATAATGGCCGGCAGAGACCCAGGTTCCCAAACCCCAAATAAAAAAGAGCAAGGCGATAACAGCCGCCAATAGCCATAACTTAAAACTTCCATAATCGAATTTTCTCATTTCGCTTCCACCAGCAACGAATTTAAGGTTATCTGATAATTGAGCATTTTTGATTCAGGTAAGACGTGAAGTTGTAACCGCCATATCCGCAGGCCTATTTGGGAAACGGTAGTCTGTTGCATAAAACGGAATACCGATTCGGGGCTGGATTTCCCCTCCAAAGTCACCCCGATAACGTTATCATTAAAATGGACGATATTTTTCCGTTGAACACTCAATTGTGCCTGATAAGCCAGATCCTCCACCTCTTGCAGCAACTCGATCTCCGCCTTCTCGGGATCGCCGGCCGGCAAAAATCTTTTTTCCAGCGCTTGTAGGCTTTTTAAGCTCAACCGGTGATAGGCTTCAATATTCAGACTGGAGCGGAGCAACCGCTGCGCTTCGGCCAACCGGCCCTTCGGGCTTTGAGCCTTTCCCATGAAAACCGGTCTTTCGGCGGCATAATTAAAGAGCAACCAGCCGGCGATTGCGGCGCCGACCAATGCCAATAAGCTTTTTTCTCTGGTAGTCATTTGGGTTGCTCCTTCCCAAGGATGACTCCTTCAAGCTGAAACCCTTCCCCTTGTTCGCTGGCGGAGATAGTCCCTTTTAGTTTTAGATTTTTCAATTGCGGCGCCGAGTTAAGCTTCCTAAGCAACAGGGAGACAGATGGAGTCACTCCGGAAAGGTCTTTGACGTATCCATCCTCAATGGTCAGATCGGTTATTCTGGTTTCAGGCGGCAGGTTCTGTTGAAGAGTGAGTAAAAAATCCAGCTCCCGTCCTTGAGCCGAAAACCAGCCGGTTAAACGTTTAATTTCATTCCGGCAAATCCTGGTCTCATTTTCGGTTTGGCGCAAATTGGTTAATATAACGGCCTTACTTTGCAGCCACTCATTCACCCGCCGCCACTTCTCCAAACTGGCCCGCATGCCCAAAGTCAAACCGGCGCTTAATAAGACGGCCAGGGCCGCGACTCCGGCGCCGGCAAGCCAGCGCCTCCGTTTAGCTTCTCTTTTGTCCTGTTCGGATGTATAAATTCGCAATTCACCCCGGTTGCTAAAACCCAATTCATCCATTGCCAATCCGATCAGTGGAGCCAGCTCCGGAGTGTGTTGATGGGTTAAGACTCCGGTAAGATTGGTCTTCTCCGGGAGATGCAGTTTTAAACCAAGCTTCGGTAGTAGTGTATTTAGCGTTAAGACTGGTTCAGTCTTTCCGAAGATGCTTACCTCTGAAGGGGCCTGGTTTTTAGATTCCGCTTGATAGGCGGCGATTGACAATCTGATTTCCTCCAGAAAATCTTCAGCCGCATCCGGGCAGTTATTTTCAAGCTCCCGGCAATTACACCCCAGGATCCGCCGGAAGATAATCATTTCATTCCTGACCATGCCGAACTCGGTTTGATCATCGGTAAAATCGAGATAACAGAGGCCGGTCTCCAGGTTGTCGAAAAAACCGGCGTTGAAATTAATGAAGTTTTGCAGCCCCCGCGAGCGTAAACCGGACCAGATAACCTCCAATCCGGCTTGATGCATAAATTCGACAACTTCCACCAATTTTTGATTAGCTATTATCGCCACTTTAACCTTGTACAATTGGTCGACCGCTTGATAATCGATTATCCGGCAGATTACATTCCCGGAGGCGCCGTTTCCCGCCAATTCCGACTTGACCGCCTTCTCCAGCTCCGGAAAGGGTAGCGCCGGCATGGTGACCGTTTTGTAATTCACGGCGGCAGCCGGCAGACATAAAACGACCCGGTGGTGTGTAAAGTGTTCCTGCCGCCAGAATGCTTTCAACCAGACCGAAGTCAGCCCTGCAGCCGGCAGATTACGGACTGTATAACGCAGCATCTCAGCTCCGCTGTTCCTGCCTGCTATCTCCAGCACAGCAATCTTAGCGGCGGTTAGTTCAATGACAATCGCACTTTTAGCCATCTTCATTCTCCATTAGTATCGCTTTTTCCGGCCTCCTCTTCCGGCTCGAACCCGGGTGGTTCGGGAACTTCCTTATTTTTTAATTCCCGCCACGCCAAGGGATGAACCTGCCATTCTTTCTTGACACCGGCCTGAAATCTTTCTTCGACGGCCTCCAGGTAATATTGTTGAGCGCCTTTGGAAACCCAGATCCGGTAGAGAATTATAGTGGATACAACCGTCAGGTAATCCTGGGGGTTACGGATGCTCCGGTTGGCATTAGTTAAAACCATGTTAATCTCGGCCTGAGTTTGAAATGGCTGCTGGTTCCGGCGGTTAATCAATTGGGCCGCCAAACCATCCGGATACCCCGCTTCTTTGAGTATTACCTCCAGTCCTGTCTTGGAAACCAGGTTAACGTTACAGGCACCGTCAAAACGGAGAAAGGGTTTCATCCGGTCGCGCCGCTCAATGGTAAAGGCCGAAGATTCAAAGTCGTCCATCGACTTGAAGCGAAACCCCTGCGGCTGCTTTCGTTTATAAACATCAAACTCTTCTTTGGCCCTTTCAATCCAGTAATTTTCAAATCCTCCGATCGAACTGAGAAAGGTGGCAAAAGTAACGCTATCGATGGTGTTGGGGTTAATCCTGCCGAAAACCGTGACCTCAGGGGCTAAGGCGGCATAAAGCTTCTCCCCGCCCTTCAGCATTTTCAATTCGGCAGTAGTTGAAAAGAAGCCGTTCCTGGATTTGTAAGGCGTTTTTAAACTTTGGTAATAGCTTGTTTCGGCCCCTTCCTCCCGCGGTTCGCTGTCGGTATCCCGCCAATCAAGGATTGGGTTAATCGAGACCTTGCCTTTAGTAATCATTTGCAGGCCTTTTTCGGAGATAAGATTTAAATTGGGCTTGCTGCCTTCATCCTCAGCGGCGACGACAATCTTATAACCATCCCTTTCCAGCTGAACAAAGCCGTTTTTCCCGCCGTACCAAGGGTCCTGGAAACTATCAAAGGCCGTATCATCGGTAGTTAAAAAAGCCAATCTTTCATGGAGGGCGGCTTCGGCCGCCTGGTGGAACTTCATCCCGGTCTGGAAACTAATTGCCGAGGCCCATTCGGCTTCAGTCCGTAAAAACATGAAAGAAACTATTATTCCAATAATGGCTATGGCCCAGACCACTATAATCGTTACCGCGCCCCGTTCAGAACCCATTTAACTTTTCCTCGTTATACCAAACTTTGACCGGAAAGACCAGCTCCCCTAGATCCGCGCTCCGAGTCGCCACCGTGAAACGGAGCAGGGCCGGAATTTCATCCTTGCGGGATGGTTGCCATACCGTAAGCCAGTTTTTGGTTTTGGCTTGGAAATATTCAATCCGCCATTGAGTAACCCCGGTTAAAACCGGGACTTCTTCGGGTTTGCTCCCCCAAAAGCTCGCCGACCGGTACACCTTTTTTTCCTGAGGGTCGAAACGGTAGGTGACTTGATTCAAACCCGCCTCATTCTCAAGCCAGAAGGTGATCTGGTAATCGCCGCCGGTCATGGCGTTCTCGGGTAAATAAGCCCCGGCACAAATAGCCAGAGTATCGGCTGCCATCAGCCGGTGGAAATTCTCCAGCAAATGCTGCCGCTCGTAAGCCTGATCCGTTTTTATTTTCAACCGGTTGCTGCTGTAAAGAAACTGGCTCAATACACCCAGAATAAGTGCCATCAAAGCCAGCGAGGCGATTACTTCCAGAAGAGTGAGGCCGGACTCATTCCGGAGCGCGGTAACCGGTAAAAGTCGTTTCTTGCCGAAGGGCATTCCCGTCCCTCCATTCCACGGTCAGGGTTATGGTATCGCCTCCGGCGGTGGTTTCTTCAGCAGCCGACCAATGGTATTGTTGATAGGGAGCCGGAAAATCCCCGGACATACCCGGCTCGCCTCCGCAGATCAATTCGGCCAGTTTCCCCTGGCCTAACACCATGGCGGTGACTTTGGCGTTTAGTTGCTTTTGATTATAAATGGTTTGCCGAAAAAAACCGGAGATGGAGGCAAACAGCACCCCGGCCAAGGTCAAGGCCACCATGACCTCGAGTAAAGAAAAACCAGCTTGACTGGAATAGTTATTTCCGTTCATACCGCCAATTCACCATCCCGTCCTGGTTTACCGAGAGTTCACCCTGATAGTGAACTGTTTGCCAGCTTAAGCTGAAGTCGGAAGCCGGACCGTCCCGGTTGAATTTAAGAATGCCGGAACCGGCGGCCGGTTTCTCTTTTTGAGCGGTTGGTTCCGCTGCTGCTTCTTCCCCTTGCTCTTCCGCTAAAAGAAAAGAAAAACCAAAACGTTGGAAATTACGGGTAAAAGAACGCTCTCCGAGGTCAAAGCCATAACCGTTCTTGGTAAAGGTTATCACCGGTTCGGCTTTATCATAGGCGCATTCTTCCTTCAGCAGCTGAAGGTCGCCAGCGATCAATTCGCCGATATATTTCACCTCAGCCCTTTCTTCTCCCAGTAAAAGGCTTGGGGATGCCAAAACCGCTATAAACCCGAACAACACGATGATCACCAAAACCTCGATCAAGGTATACCCGGAATCTTTACCAGTTGCCAAGATCGGCATCAGCCCCGGCCCCGCCTTCGGTATTGTCTTTACCAAGGGAAAATAGATCGTAAGTCTGCGGGTTGTGAACCCCCGGGCAAACATATTTTAAATCATGGCCCCAAGGATCCTGGGGAATCTTTTTATTCTGTAAATACGGGCCGTTCCAATTCTCCGGCACCGGCGGGGCGGTCGGTTTTTCCAGCAAGGCCTTTAAACCCTGTTCGGTTGTAGGATAAGTGGAGTTATCCAGATAATAAGTGTTCAGTACGGTCTCCAGGGCGTTGATCTGGGCTTTGGCGGCGCTGATTTGGCCCTTTTGAAGGTTATTGATAATATTCGGAGCCACCAAGGTAATGATAAAACCCAGCAATACCAATACCGCCAGTATTTCGATTAAGGTGTAACCCCGTTCATCACGACGTTCGCTACCCATTGAAAACCCTCCAGGCTTATTGTATTTGATTGCTGATATTTGTTACCGGCAACAAAACGGCAACCGCCAGTATGGCAATGACTCCCACCATCACCAGAATCATCAGCGGTTCAAAAACCGATACAAAAACGCTCAATGAATGTTTGACTTCACCGTCGTATGTACGGGAGACTTGTTGCAGCATTGGTCCAAGGTTGCCGCTTTCCTCGCCGACTCCAATCATTTCGACAGCCAATACCGGAAATACATGTTTGGCGGCCAAGCTACCCGCCAAGGTGTTCCCCTGCCTGACTTCGGACTCGACTTCCGCTAAAGCCTTGGCTAAAAATCTATTACCCATGATTTCACCGGCAATGCTCAAGCTGGAAAGGAAAGAGACCCCACTCTCATAGAGTAGGCTCAGGGCCAGCGTCAAGCGGGAGATGGCAATTTTTCGGAGCACCGGCCCGGCCAACGGGAGCCTCAGTTTTAGACGATCAAGCCGGATCCGCCCCTCGGCGGTGGCCGATTCCTTGACAAACCAACCGATGGCAAACAAAACAGTAATCAACGCTAAGGGCCAGAAAGTGAGCAATCCTTGGCCACAGATCATCACCAACCTGGTTATCAAAGGCAACTGGGCCCCCATATCCGCAAAGATGCTTTTAAATTGGGGAATTACATTTACCACGTAAAAAATAATAGCCACGATACTGGCAATCATCAATATTACCGGGTAAAAAAGGCTGCTGATGATAAAACGCCTTAAATTGAGTTCCTCCTCCAGATACTGGGCCAGTTTTTGAAGAACCTGCGGCAAAATTCCACCGGCCTCGCCAGCCCGGACCATACTTATGAAAAGCGGTGGAAAATGACTGGGGAACCTCTCCAGCGCCATGGTAAAAGAGAGGCCCTCCTGTAACATACGGCGCAGTTGGTTTATGACATCGCCCATTTGCGGGCTGAATTTCAATTTGCCTAAGATTGCCAAAGCTTTTTCCAAGGGAATCCCCGCCCCTAAAAGGCTGGCTAATTGCTGCGTAAAGTTCAGCCGTTCCTGGGGTGAAAACCGGTACCGGTTGAATTTAAAAGCCATCCATTCACGGTTTTCCTTGGCTTCCAGGAGATACTTCCCCCTGGTCTTTAATTTAGTGAGTAATTCCTCTCTGGAGGCCGCTTCTTCGCGGCCGGTTTCGATTCTGCCGTCGGCGGCGGCCGCTCTATAACTAAACTGCAGTTTATTTCACCCCGCTAGTCCCTGGTAACCCTTAAAACTTCGCTAATGGTTGTCACTCCTGCTTTAACTTTGGCGATACCGTCTTCCCGCAAGGTAATCATCCCCTGGTCCAAGGCCATCTCCCTGATTTTGCCGGAATTGCTGCGCTCCATGATTAAACGTTCCAGTTCCTCAGTGGTGACCAGCATTTCAAATAAACCGACCTGCCCCCGGTATCCGATAAAGTTGCAAAATTCGCAGCCCCGGCCATGGACGAAAAGATCCGCCGGTTGACGGGGCCCGATAATCTCCAGCTCCTGGTCGCTTGGTTGGTAGCTTTCTTTGCACTTGGGACAGACCTTCCGGACCAGTCTTTGAGCCAGAACACCGCAGACGGTTGAAGCCACTAAAAATTCTTCCACCCCCATATCGATTAAACGGGTAAAAGCGGAGGAAGAGTCATTAGTGTGCAAGGTGGCGAAGACCAAATGCCCGGTAAGCGCCGACTGAATGGCCACTTCCGCTGTTTCCCGGTCCCGGATCTCTCCGACCAGAATAATATCGGGATCCAGCCGGACGATAGTCCTCAAACCCTGGGCGAAGGAGAAATCCAGTTTCGGGTTGACCTGCATCTGGTTTACTCCCTTCAACTGGTACTCAATCGGGTCCTCAATGGTGATAATCTTCCGGGTGGCTTCGTTCAATTTTTGTAAAGCGGCGTAAAGGGTGGTCGTCTTCCCGCTTCCGGTGGGCCCGGTCACCAGGATCATCCCGTGGGGTTTGCCGATTAATTTGGCGAATAAATCTAAATTCCGGGCCGAGAGCCCCAATTGATCCAGACTTAACATGATGCTTTCGCGGTTGAGAATACGCAAAACCGCGCCTTCTCCATGGAGGGTGGGGGCCACCGCCACCCGTAAATCCAAGTCCCGCTCGTCCAATTTCAAACGGATTCTTCCGTCTTGAGGTAGCCGCCGTTCGGTAATATCCATGCCCGCCATTAGTTTAATCCGGGAGATCACCGCCAAAAATAAATTCTTAGGCGGCGGGGTGGTCTCCTGGAGAACCCCGTCTATCCTGTAGCGGACCTTGATTTCATCCTCGAAAGGCTCCAGATGAATATCACTGGCCCCGGCCCTAACGGCTCCGGCAATTATGGTATTGACCAGGCGAATAATCGGCGCTTCGTTGGCCATGGTTTCCGAGCCAATCGAACTGATCTCGCTGGCCAGATTACTTTGATACTGGCTAAGGTCGGATTGGTCCAAATCCTCCAGCACGGTGGCAACCGAGTCCAATGATGAACCGTAATATTTATCCAGCGCCTCTTGGATTTGGCTCTCCGAGGTAATCATCAGCTTAATTTTTTTCCCGGTCAGCTCCCGGAGCTGATCGATCTTGGACAAGTTCAAGGGGTCGGCGGTCGCTAAAAACAGGCGCTGCTCATCGGCGCCAACCGGAATCACCTGGAACCTTTCCGCCTGCCGGGGCGATAAAGCCGCCAAGGTCTCCGGGGCCAAGTCCATTTCCGCCGGTTTGCAGTAAGGAAGCTGCAGTTGAGTCCCTAAAGCAACCGCCAGCTGCTCCCCGGTCAAATACCCCATTTCCAGCAAAATCTTACCCAGGGGCAGTTTCTGTTGGACCTGCTTCAGTAATGCTTCATCCAAAGAATCTTGGGCCAAAAAACCCTTATCTAAAAGTATCTGTCCGATTTTTTCCATAATAATCCCAATTCAAAAATGGTTTTATATTACTTCGTCAAAATTTACCACTATCCTCCAATAATCGCCAAAAACATTTCAGTAAGCGGTTCCCGGATTAAAAATACTGCCTTTGAGGATGGCTTTTTAATCATTGAAACCATCCTTAAACTCAAACTGGGTAACCCCGACATACACAGTGGTCCGGCATAAAAACCGCACCAGAAATTATCTTTATCCTTGTAATATTGGAAGGATCTTCGCCGTGGCCTTGAAAACGTAAGGAGTGTTAAGACCTTCGTTCTTAACTATGATATGATCGAGACCAACTCCACCTAATCAAAGACTAGCTTGATTGGCTTTTTCAGCCGCAATTCTTGCTCTGGCTTCACCCATGGCTTTGGATAACCCCCCCTTTCGTTGAATAATTATGGGCCAAAATATGGCTTACAATTTTATAACCCAATCGTCTGATTTTAAGGAGACTATTACAATCAGGTGACTCTGCGCTTTTGTTGAGAAAATGAACATTTTCCCCTCCCTGAATATATAAAAAGGACTGTTAGATGTTTTCCATCTAAACAGCCCCTAAACTCATTGCTTTAGAATTGCCGTTAAATCGATTTTAGTCGCTTACTTTAATAAGAACGTTACCCCCAATATCCAGTCCCTCATGTCCACCAGACCGAAATTGATCTTGGTCTGGCTGCCTATACCCAGTTTAGTTCCGACGTTCAAACCATGGGTATCAGCCTCCAGGTATAAATCAACCTTGTTTAGCCGGCTTTCGTTTCTGGAAGAGCGTTCCGTATAAAAGGTTTTATCAAGACCGGCGAAGATTCCGTCGAAGCTGCCGCCCCCGGCGCCTAAATATCCTTTAAACCCGGCCTCTGGGAAGGTCTTGGATAAAACGATATACGGGGATATTTCATCTAAACCGATATCCTGAATGCCAATGGCCAAACCGGGGCTTTCACCGTGTTCCCTTAACAACCGGTATTTTCCCCGAATAGACAGCTTGGTTTCATGAGGGTAATTAAAAGCGGCCAAACCCAATTCCAAATCCTGAGCCAGACCAAAATCAAAATTGAAATAGCTCAGACTCCCCTCGCGGAAATTTACGGCAATACCCAGATTATTGGGATTCAAAGTGTCGGTAGCCGGGGCATACATCAAATCAGTTCCACCCAAAACACCTATGCCCATAGTCATCGTAGCCATCGTTAACAGTAAAACCGCAGCCAAACCCAAACAAAAAAGACGACGCTCCATTGTAAAACCTCCTCTGTCAGTTGTTAATAGAATTTATCATCAGGTTCTATTCGTGATCGCCTTTCCCTGTTGGGAAATATAGTATAATATTTATTTATTTCAACATAAAGGGATTATAATCAGCATCGTAGTCATAATGATCCTCGGCCTCCCGCCTCTTCAGCCAGCCGGTGACGGCATAAGTAAGCGGTGTGGCCAGAATCTCATAAAAAGTCTTGAAGATGTAATTGGAGATCAATACCTGAATCAGTAAGGCCCGTTCCCATAATCCGGCGAAGGCCACCATGACAAAGATCAAAGAGTCGATGAATTCGCCGACTATGGTTGATCCGATGGTCCGGGTCCAAAGGTATTTTCCCTTGGTCCAAATCTTCATCCGCGATAAAATATAGCTGTTGCTGAATTCCCCGGCAAAATAAGCAATAATACTGGCTAAAGCGATCCGGGGCGCCGTCATTAACAGGTCCTGATAAGCTCCTTGCAATTTCCAGAGAGGGTCCGGGGGGATTATTCCTACCACCCAGATTATTACCGCCATCAGCAGCAATCCGAAGAAACCCGACCAGATGACCCGGCGCGATCGTTCATAACCGTAAACCTCGGTCAAAATGTCCGAGAATATGTAACTAAAAGGGAAGAGAAGCGTTCCCCCATCGAACGAGAAGTGAAGATTGGTAAAAAGCAGCGGAATCCGGACTGCTTTAACGGAAACTAGATTGCTGATGATTAAAATTGCTACAAAAAGGCCGAGTATCAAATCAAAATAACGGTACTGGCGTTGTTCCATCGGCATCTCCCTTTGTAAATTAGTATCAACGTCTTATCCTCAAGCCTACCGCCGGTAAATTGAGCTCCCGGACCGCCCGGCAAATTCCGTTGGCGTCCAATCCGCAGCGTTGTAAGAGAATTTCCACCGATCCATGCGGAATAAATTGATCGGGGACCCCCAGCAATTTAATGTTCAAACCTTTTATCCGCCGCTGGGTCAAAAACTCCACCACCGCCGAACCAAAACCGCCGGCTGTTATATTCTCCTCGACCACAATCAAATTCCGGTGAGTGGAGGCCAAATCCAGTAACAGCGTCTCATCAAGCGGTTTGATAAAGCGAGCATTGGCCACAGTGCACTGGATACCATCCGGCGCTAATTTGGAAGCAGCCTCCATGGCCGTTTTAACCATGGCCCCGACAGCAATAATAGCCACGTCCCGTCCCTGGCGGATTATTTCCCCCCGGCCCACCGGCAAATATTGATAATCGGCCTCCGCCGCTAAACTTAGACCATCCCTCTTCGGGTAACGGATAGCCGCCGGTTCGTCAAGCCGGAGAGCGGTAAAGAGCATATTGCGCAACTCGCAATCATCCTTGGGCGCCATTACGATCATATTTGGAATCTGTCTTAAAAAGGATAGATCGAACACTCCATGATGGGTTGGTCCATCGGGGCCGACCAATCCGGCTCGATCAAGCATAAAGAGGACCGGTAGCTTCTGAAGGCAGACATCCTGAATTATCTGGTCGTATGCCCGTTGTAAAAAGGTCGAATAAACCGCCACCACCGGCCGGAAACCTTTCTTGGCCAATCCGGCGGCCATAGTAACCGCGTGTTCTTCGGCAATACCCACATCAAAAAAGCGCTCGGGGTAAGCTTTTGAAAATTTCTCTAAACCGGTTCCATCGGCCATGGCAGCTGTGATGGCGATAATCCGCCGGTCATTCCGGGCCAGATCCACTATGGCCTCTCCAAAGACCTCGGTATAGCTAACCCCGGCAGGAAGATCCTTTTTCTGGCCGGTCTCCGGGTAAAACGGTCCGGTGCCGTGAAACTTCTCCGGGTTTTTTTCGGCAAATTCGTAGCCTTTGCCCTTGGTGGTTAAAACATGAACCAAAACCGGCCCCCCGTGGCTAGCGGCGTTTTTAAGGCTGAATATTAATTCATTGAGGTCGTGCCCGTTGATTGGTCCTAAATAGGAAATGCCTAAATCCTCAAAAAGCATTCCCGGAATTACCAGATATTTCAAGCTATCCTCCAGGCGATCCAGGTAACGGATGGTGGCTTGTCCCACCCGGGGAATCTTTTGAATCAGATCCTGCACTTCCGTTTTTAGCTTGCGCAAGCGGGGGTTCATCCGGAGCCGGTTCAGATAACGCGACAAGGCCCCGACATTTTTGGAGATCGACATCTCGTTGTCGTTCAAAACAATTACCAGATCGGTCTGAAGCTGGCCGAGATGGTTGAGAGCCTCGAAGGCCATTCCCCCGGTTAATGAACCGTCGCCGATCACGGCAATCACCTTATGCTTTTCCCCCAATAAATCACGGGCTTTGGCCAGGCCAAGCGCAGCCGAGATCGAAGTAGAACTGTGCCCGGTGGCAAAGGTATCGTGGATACTCTCCTCCGGTTTGGGAAACCCGCTTAATCCGTTATACTGGCGCAGGGTGAAAAACCGGCTGTGCCTCCCAGTCAAGATTTTATGTACATATGACTGATGACCGACATCCCAGACAATTTGGTCCCTAGGGCTGTCAAAAACC
>JBLNCU010000029.1:0-44382 GCA_050260935.1 Bacillota bacterium | reverse complement strand
GCATCCCGAAATCATCGCCGGCACCAATGACCCCGGTTTTATCTATATTTACAAATACAATGACGGGCAATGGGATCTTCATAATTACGGGAAGTACGTTTGGTCCGATATTACTTTTATTACGGTCGGTAATTTCGGGGGAATACAGGGTAACGATATTTTAGTCCAAAATCAGGAAGGCTTTTTATTTCTACTGAAAATAACCGATAATTCGCTGGATTTAGTCTGGAAGAGTCCCAATGTTTGGCGGCCGATCAGTTCCGGATTTGTCCGCGACATTGACGGGGATTCCAGTGATGAGTTGATAGTTGTTTATAAAACCGGCGGCATCGGGGTTCTCAAAATGGAAAACAACTCCATTGTTTCGGTTTGGGAGAATTATCTTTGGGGAAAGGTGCTGGCGGTAACAGCCGGCGATTGGGATAACGACCAAAAAACGGAGATTATGATCAGCACTTCACAAAAGGTAATATACGCCTTGGGCTGGAGTGAGGGAAAAGGCTACCAATTTGAAGATCAATGGTCCCAGCTTAATTCCACCATTGAAAAATTCCTCTTCCTCAATAGCGCCGGGGAGAGTGAATTAATAGCCGCCGACACCGCGGGTAAATTGCATCAGTTCAATTATAACCGGAAGAACCGCAACTGGGTCGAGGATTTTGTGTGTGCTACCGGCAGAATCTCCCAGATTGTCACTGCAGACTCCAATCAAGTTTTACTTTGGGGATTAAACCGGAAAATGATCCTGGTGGATCTTTATTTGACTAAGGAAATCCAAGCCCGTTATTTAGATGATCTCTACCAACTGACACCTCCCCCTATGAACAACGGCGGAGTTCTCTATGTTTCACCAAAAGCCCTCCAGGCGATTCCCGGTTTAAATTTAACCTTTAAGAGCGATAAATCTTCATTTACAATTATTCGGGACAATAAAACGTTGCAAGTAATCAAAAAAACTTTAGCCATCAAGGTAAACGGCGAAGAAATCGCTTTACCGGAAGAACCCTTGATAGCCGATGGCGAGTTGCAACTGTCTTTAAGCAGCTATCAAACTTTGCTCAACCTTAACCTGAACTTCAACTTTGAATCTAAAATAATCAGCATTAAAGATGGGAATACGACCGCGGAAGAGTAATTAGTAATATTTAGGCCGATAGCCCCATAAGTTGTATTAAAAAAGGGGGTGTGGCCAATGGATTTTGAGCGGGAAGACTCGAGTATTCCGGTTGGTTCAGTAGTTTACGGCGTTTTTGCGGTCCTGTTGTGGCTGATAATATTAACTGTCTTTTTAGCGGCCTTTACGGAGCTCGGCTGGACCGCCACGGTTACTTGGCCGGACAATCATTTATATTTAATTATATTTTACGCGGCGGTGACTATCGGCTCGATAACAGCCGGTTGGCGGAGCCGGGAAAGGGGCTGGGTGGTAGGAGCCGGAGTCGGTTTTTTAAGTTCGGTTTTGCTGTTGATTTTAGCTTTCATCATGCACCAACGGTTCAATATTGGAGTTTTTATGGTGAAAATGTTTATTAGCAGCTTTATCGGGGCCTTTGGTGGGATTATCGGGGTGAACCTGGGGGGAAAATAGAAATTAGATCCGTCTGTCCGGCCTTAAAAAGAAGAACCGTCTTTAAAACTCTTTTGCCAAAAATTATCCCTTTTTTGCCTAGAAATCAAAATTGACAAACCGTAGCTTATTCGCTATAATTTATAAGTAAACAATACAGGGGAGTGGCTCAATTGGTAGAGCGTCGGTCTCCAAAACCGGTGGTTGCGGGTTCGAGTCCTGTCTCCCCTGCCAACAATTTATTCGGTGAAAGCCGATTTTTTTATGTCCAAATTGGAAGGAAAAATTAAACAACTCATTTAATTGGAGGCGTTTTCCTATGACAGAACCTTTAGTTCCGGTTGGAATTTCCAACCGTCATCTCCATCTTACCCAAGCCGACCTTGAAACCTTATTCGGAAAAGGTCATCAGCTTACGCCCACCAAAGATCTTTCTCAACCCGGTCAATTTGCTTGCGAGGAAACTGTCAACCTTATAGGGCCCAAAGGAACCATCAACAAAGTCCGGATTTTGGGTCCGGTCAGGGCCGCCACCCAGGTTGAAATATCGAGGACGGACAGTTTCGGGTTGGGAATTACCCCCCCGGTTAGGGACTCCGGCTCCATCAGCGGCACGCCGGGAATAACCATTGAAGGCCCCAAAGGACGGCTCGATTTGAAAGAGGGGGTAATCATCGCCCAGCGGCACCTGCATTTGCATACCACTGAAGCTGCGGAACTCGGTTTGAAAGATAAAGAATGGATCGCCGTGCAATTTGGAGGGGATCGCGGTCTGATTTTTCAGAAAGTTTTGGTCCGGGTCGGTCCGAAGTTTGCCAAAGATCTTCATTTGGATACGGACGAAGCCAACGCCGCCGGTTTAAAAAACGGCGATTTGGGCACCATTGTCGATAAATAATAGGAAACGGTGAAAATACTATGCCAATATACGAATTCAAATGCTTAAACTGTAAAAAGGATTTTGAAGAACTTTGCGCGGTTGGATCCACAGCCAAATGCCCTCATTGTTCCTCGGCAAACACTCAAAAGAAACTGTCGGTTTTTTCAGCCAAAAGTGCCGGTAGTGAAGGGACAAGGAGCATCGGGGAGAGTCATTCCTGCGGTTCTTGCCACAGCCATCATTGCGGAAGCTGCCATTAATTAAGCCGTTGACGTTCTTTTAGATAAACGGTAAATTCCCGCGGCAAACAGCTCCTTATTTTAACGGAAATTTCATTTGTATTATTGTACGAGATAATCGTTTATGGTATAGTAGATAAATAATGATTGTGTGGTTATCATACGTATGCCAATGTTCCAAAGGAGGACGATCTGCATGGCGAAGATTAATTTTGGCGGAGTTACGGAAACAGTGGTCACCAGGGAAGAGTTTCCGCTGGCGAAAGCGGAAGAGATTTTAAAAGACGAAGTCATTGCCGTTTTGGGCTACGGAGTTCAAGGCCCGGCGCAGGCGCTTAACTTAAAAGACAACGGGTTTAAGGTTATCATCGGCCAGCGGAGATCTAAAGACTGGGACCGGGCGGTAAATGACGGCTGGGTTCCGGGTAAGGATCTCTTTGATTTGGAGGAAGCAACCCAAAAAGGGACCATTATTATGATGCTGGTATCGGATGCCGCCCAAAGACAAATTTGGCCGATGGTTAAGAAAAATTTAAAACCTGGGGATGCTCTTTATTTTTCCCATGGTTTTTCAATCGTTTATAAAGACCAAACCGAAATTGTTCCCCCCCCAAATGTGGATGTTTTTATGGTGGCTCCCAAAGGTTCCGGAACTTCGGTCCGGCGGAACTTCCTATCCGGCGCCGGAATTAATTCCAGTTACGCTGTTTACCAGGACTACACCAAAAGAGCCATGGAGCGCTGCCTGGCTGTAGGTATCGGTGTCGGTTCCGGTTATTTATTCCCGACCACCTTCGAAAAAGAAGTTTTCAGCGATTTAACCGGTGAACGGGGCGTTTTAATGGGCGCTTTGGCCGGAGTCATGGAAGCCCAATATCAGGTTTTAAGGGAAAATGGTCATTCTCCCAGCGAGGCTTTTAATGAAACAGTAGAAGAATTAACCCAGAGCTTAATCCGGCTGGTTGATGAAAAGGGTATGGATTGGATGTATTCCAACTGTTCCGCTACGGCTCAGAGAGGCGCTTTAGACTGGAAACCCCGGTTTAAAGAGGCGGTTTTACCCACCTTTAAAGAGTTATACCAGAAGGTCAAGGACGGATCGGAAACCCGCCGGGTTATTAGTGAATGCGGCAAACCGGATTATCAAAGCAAATTAAATGAGGAATTGGCCCAGATCCGCAACTCGGAGATGTGGCAAGCCGGGGCGGCGGTTAGAAGCCTGCGGCCGAAAGAACCGGAAAGGAAAATTACCGAAGCCACCAAAGGAGTTCAAGGCAGGGGCGAGGCTTAAAAGCTCAATTTTACCAGGATCGGAAAAGTCACCTCTCAAAAAGGGGTGATTTTTTATTAATTTTAGTAATCACTTGGCTTGGTTGGTTGCCAGGGTGTATAATGGAAATATTATCTTTGGGTCTAAGTTTAAAAACCTGAAAAACATAAGGAGCGCCGTCATGAGCTGGTTGGATAAATTGGAACGGAGGTTCGGACGTTTAGCCATCCCCGGACTAATGTATTACATCATCCTTTTGAATGCCGCTGTTTATTTTTTATTGCTTTTCGACCGGACGGGAACTATTTTAGACGCCTTGACCCTCCAGCCGGGTTTAGTCATGCAAGGCGAGGTTTGGCGCTTGCTCACTTTCATATTTATTCCACCGTCCACCTCGCCGCTGTTTATCCTCTTCATTCTGTATTTCTATTACTTGGTAGGTACAGCCCTGGAACAGGAATGGGGCAGTTTCAAATTCAACCTTTATTACCTGGTGGGAATGATAGCCACCGCCGCCGGAGCCTTTCTCACCGGAGGCGGAGCAACCGGAGTCTACCTCAATCTCTCGTTATTTCTGGCTTTTGCTTATATATACCCGGATTACGAGATCCTGATCTTCTTTATTCTGCCGTTAAAAATAAAATACCTGGCCTGGCTTGACTGGGCTTTTATCGCCTATACCGCACTGGTTTACCCGGTACCGGACAAAGTGGTGGCGGTAGTCTCGGTTGCCAATTACCTGTTATTTTTCGGGAAGGAACTCCTGCAACGGACCAACCGCCGCCGGGAGGTTTATTACAACCGGAAACGCTTCAGAGATAATCAGGATTATACTGAACCCGCTCATGTTTGTGAATTCTGCGGAATGACCGAGAGAACCGACCCGCAAATGGAGTTCCGGCATTGTCCCGAATGCGATCCCCGGTACGAGTATTGTGCTAAGCACCTTAACGCTCACCGTCATCAGAAGAAAGACTAAAACGAGGGCAGAAAATAGCAACCGTGGTATTTTAAGGAATAAATTTTAGGGAATCAATTTGTAGAGGTTAAAAAGCCTTCTCAGTAAGGATGAGTAGACGGTGGAAAAGTTTCGAAGCTACGGAACAGCGCCTTTTGAAATTGTCGTTATTCATGGCGGCCCGGGTGCTCCCGGTGAAATGGCCCCGGTGGCCAGGGAATTGTCCGGCCAGTTTGGTGTCTTGGAACCACTGGTTTGTAATTAAGGATTACTTTTAGTTGAAACTGCAGAATTATCGGAAGCTTGACAAAAAAGGTCTTTTAGTGTAAAATAAATTTCGCTGACGGGGGAGTAGCTCAGTTGGTTAGAGCGCTACGTTGACATCGTAGAGGTCATTGGTTCGATTCCAACCTTCCCCACCAGATAAGGATTTTATAACGAGGCATTCAGTCTCGTTTTTTTGTTTTGCGGAAACTGTCCGTTTTAATTCAGCCCCGGCGTTAAATTAAACTTCCCGGGATTTTACCCGTTTAAACTGGAAAGAAGCAGGGTTTGTTCCTTTGTTCTACAGTATACTAATAAAAGGCCGCACATATAATAGTGCTAGGATGGAGGGGAGAGCGATGTCAGGAATCACAATCAGTACCCTCAACTTAGCCACTGAAGTAAGAGAGAACCTCCTTAAAGAGATGAATTTTTTATGCCGGGAAGGTGTCAGCATAAAGTTCACTGAAAAGCAGACCGACAAATTTTATTTTCTGGATTGTGTCATTTCCGAAGAGGATGCCGCTATTCGGAGCGCTCACGAGAAACTGCTCAAATATTATCTTACCAATATCATAACCGATTTATTGATGAATGTTATTACCAAGGAGTATATTTGCAGAATTGCCAAGCAAAAATATAGATTTTTATCTCCGGCCGAATTAAAGGGGGTTTTACAAAACGCTTATTCCTATCTGAATAATCTGCATGAAAGCGGGGATATTGACAAAACTTTATTCCGTCATAACCAGATTCTTGCCGAGGTCAAGAATTACCTCGATAATAACGACACCCTTTTTTTAGAAGGATTTTTTCGCTTCAGGCTAAAGGAGTATTTTTCGGAACTGGAAAGATCAGTGGAATTGTCAATGGATAATTTCCTGGTCGAGCAGGAGTACCATGAATTCATCAGACTGCTTCAGTACTTTGTGGAGGTGCAGGAGCCGCGCATCGACGAGGTTCATGTCTTGATCAAGGATAAGCAAAACTTTTACCTGTTGGATGAGGAGAAACAACCGATTGACCAAAAACAGCTCCAGGGAGTATTGGAAGATTTCAACAAGGACGTTGACTACGATGATCTATTGCTTAGCGCTTTGATAACCATTTCACCGCGCAAACTAGTCCTCCATTTAACGGCCAAAACCGAGATCGTGGAGACAATCATCAATGTGTTCCAAGAAAGGGTTGTTCTTTGTCATGGCTGTAATTTTTGTTCCGGGCAACCACAGATCCCCAAACTGGGTTTCGAGTCTTCATATACTACTTAATCATTTTTATTAGTCTCTCCAAGGTTTCTTCAAAGACAATGCCCCGTGCATCGCCGCAATTTCGGCGGTTTTTCTTTTTTACTTCCCATTTTGACTGTACTTTAACTTGAAAATTCGATTTTCTGTGATAAAATAAAGAAAATATTTTAATAACACCCCCTAAAAAGGAGTGACCGTGTTGTTTAATGATCGATTTTTAGGAGAGGCCTTAACATTTGACGATGTTTTACTAGTGCCGGCCAAATCGGAGGTCTTGCCGAACCAGGTAAACACCCGCACCTCACTTACGAGAAGAATCACTTTAAACATTCCGCTGATAAGCGCCGCCATGGATACGGTTACCGAAGCCAGACTGGCCATAGCCATAGCACGCGAGGGCGGGTTGGGGATAATCCACAAAAACATGTCAATCGAACAGCAGGCGGTGGAGGTTGACAAGGTTAAACGCTCGGAATATGGAATTATCACCGACCCGGTTTTTTTACATCCCGATGACACCATATCCCAAGCCCTAAAAATTATGGAGCATTACCGGATCTCCGGAGTTCCGATTACTTCCGCCGAAGGCAGACTGGTAGGAATCCTCACCAACCGGGATTTACGGTTTGAAACCAATTTTGACCAGCCGATTAAAAATGTAATGACCAAAGATAATCTGGTTACAGCGCCGGTTGGCACCACTCATGAAGAAGCCAAGTCAATACTCCAGAAGCACCGGATTGAAAAACTCCCTTTAGTGGACAAGGACTTTAACCTCAAGGGCTTAATTACCATTAAAGATATCCAGAAAGCGGTTCAGTACCCGAATTCCGCTAAAGACCAAAAAGGAAGACTACTGGTGGGAGCGGCCGTCGGGATCAGCGCCACCATTGCCCGGGCGGGGGCATTAATCGACGCCGGAGCGGATCTTATTGCTATCGATTCCGCTCACGGCCATAGCGCCAATGTTATTAAAACCGTTAAAGATTTAAAACGGAATTTCCCCAATATTGAAGTGATGGCCGGAAATGTGGCCACCGCCGAAGCCACTGTCGATTTAATTGAAGCCGGTGCCGATGCGGTCAAGGTGGGGGTCGGCCCGGGATCGATCTGTACCACCCGGGTGGTGGCGGGAATTGGGGTTCCCCAGATCACCGCTGTTTACAATTGTGCGCTGGCCGCCAAAAAATATGGAGTCCCAATTATCAGTGACGGGGGAATCAAGTATTCCGGCGACATCACTAAGGCCATCGCCGCTGGAGCTGATGTGGTCATGATCGGAAGCCTGTTCGCCGGGACCGAGGAGAGCCCGGGAGAGATGGAGATATATCAAGGCCGCAGTTTCAAAGTTTACCGGGGGATGGGTTCGATTGCGGCGATGCGTCAAGGCAGTAAGGACCGTTACTTCCAAGAGGATCAACAGAAGCTGGTTCCCGAGGGGATTGAAGGGCGGGTTCCTTTTAGGGGTTCCCTGGCGGAGACCACTTTCCAATTGATAGGCGGATTAAGGCAGGGAATGGGCTATTGCGGCTGCCGCACCATTGATGAATTGCAGACTAAGACTCAATTTGTCCGGATTACCCCCGCGGGACTGCGGGAGAGTCATCCGCACGACATTCAGATTACCAAAGAGGCTCCTAATTATTCGGTAGATTAAAATTTAAAATTTTATTACCTTGGAAAAATTTTTTGGCAGGGAATTTTGATTGGGTTCCGAATAGAAATACTACTAAGTTGCTTTCAACCTATTTGGAGTGGTTCCTTCCTGAAAGCTGCTTGGACTTGCCCCGGATACATTTAAATAGGCCGGTATTTAAATGTACAATGGTAAAGAGAGTTTTAGTTTAGTGGAATGGTGATAAAGTCCGGGAAGCCGGAGTTAAATCACTGTTTCAAAAAGAAGGCGTTGTCAAATGACGTCTAGAGGAGGAGAGAATGAGATGAGTGAAATGACAAAAATTTTATTGGATGAAAAGGAAATTCCCAAGCAGTGGTATAATATTCAGGCCGATATGCCTAATTTACCACCCCCTTATCTGAACCCCCAAACCGGAAAACCAATCACCCCCGAGGATTTACAGGCAATTTTCCCGATGGACCTCATCCTGCAGGAGGTTAGCAGGGAAAGATGGATCACTATCCCCCAGGAAGTTCTGGATATTTACCGTTTATGGCGGCCCAGCCCTCTTTACCGGGCCCATCGCTTGGAAAAGGCCCTGGGCACTCCGGCGAAGATTTACTATAAATACGAGGGAGTAAGCCCGGCGGGGAGCCATAAACCGAACAGCGCCATTCCGCAAGCTTATTATAACAAAAAGGCCGGTATTAAGCGTCTGGCGACTGAAACCGGCGCCGGTCAATGGGGCAGCGCCTTGAGTCTGGCCTGTACGATGTTCGGCCTGGAGTGTACGGTTTATATGGTTAAGGTTAGTTATCAACAAAAGCCTTATCGCCGTTCGATGATGCAGGTGTGGGGTTCGGAGGTAATTCCCAGTCCAAGCAACCGCACCAATTCCGGCCGGGCTATTCTAGCCGAAGATCCGGATTCCTTAGGCAGTTTGGGTATTGCCATCAGTGAAGCGGTTGAAGATGCCGCCACTCATGCCGATACTAACTATGCGCTGGGAAGCGTTCTAAATCATGTCTGTCTGCATCAGAGCATTATCGGGTTGGAAGCCAAAGCGCAATTGGCATTGGTGGGTGAATACCCGGATGCCATCTATGCCTGTTGCGGCGGGGGGAGCAACTTTGCCGGACTGGCCTTTCCTTTTGTCGCTGATAAAATTAGCGGGAAAAAATTAAAAATTGTGGCGGTTGAACCGACCGCCTGCCCAACCTTAACCAAAGGCGTTTATGCCTATGATTACGGCGACACCGCCAAAATGGCGCCGATTGCTATGATGTATACCTTGGGGCACGACTTTGTACCGGCGGGAATTCATGCCGGCGGGTTGCGTTACCATGGTGATTCCGCTCTGGTTAGCCAGTTATACCATGATGGGATCGTGGAGGCCGAAGCCGTTGGGCAGACCGATGTCTTTAAAGCCGCTTCATTGTTTGCCGGAACCGAAGGTATTATTCCGGCTCCCGAGTCAGCCCATGCGATTCAAGGGGCCATCGGCGAGGCTCTCCGCTGTAAAGAGGCTAAAGAAAGAAAGACCATTCTCTTCGGTCTTAGCGGCCACGGCCATTTTGATCTGGGCGCCTACGATCTTTTCCTGGCTGGAAAGATTGAGGATTACGATTACCCGGCCGAAAAAATAGCCCAGTCGTTAAAGAAACTACCCGAGGTGTGTGAAGTTTGAACCTTGCCTGCTGGATTACAGCAACCAGATTTATCTTAGCCCCGTTAATCTTCTGGCAATTAACAACCAAAACCGAAACCGGCGCGGCTTTAGGAATAGTGCTACTTTTATTGGCCGGTTTCAGTGATGTTCTCGACGGCTGGGTGGCCCGGGCCCGCCAGGAAATCACCGAATTGGGAAAGGCTTTGGACCCGTTCGGCGACAAACTGGTGATCTTTTTTACGCTCTGGGGATTAACCCGGTGGGGTTTGCCCGGTTGGCTGGTCATCATCTACCTGCTCAAAGAAGGTTTGCAGGTAATAACCGGGATTTTTCTGTTTAAGAAAATCCATCAAATTGTTCCCGCCAATTACTGGGGAAAGTCTTCCACGGTAACGTTTTTCCTGGGGTTCGGACTTTTCCTGATTAACCGGTTAATAGGCTTGATCCTTATCGGAACGGCGGTGATTCTGTCAATTTACGCGTTATATACGTATTATAAGGCTTATCAAAGGATAAAAAAACAACTAAGGCAGTAGGAAAATATGCTAGATTAATTATAATTAGTTTTACATTAGTTTTGTCAGAGATAGGAGTGTCTTGTACATCTTAGTATTTAGTGAAGTCGGCTTTTTGTTCTATTTGCCGGAAACTCATTTCTTTGAGGTTTCCGGTTATTTATTGCGGCGGATTACTGTAAATAAAAAAGCAATTTACAAAGTCAGCCAATATGTTATACAATAATACCATTAGTTTATATAAAATTTGGGCAATCAACTCCGGTTACAATATTTAATATTCAGAAAGGAGTAATCAAATGTTGGAGGAGCAGATTAAGCAAATTGCGGAACGGATTAAAGGCCTGCGGGATATTAAAGGGATCAGCGCCGCCGAAATGGCCCGGGAACTAAATATACCTTTAGAATCATACCTGGATTACGAGAGCGGAGAGGTTGATATTCCGGTCGGCATCCTGTATCAACTGGCCCAAAAGTTCAATTTCCAATTGTCAACCTTGATAACAGGCGAGGAACCACGGTTACATACCTATTCCTTAACCAGGAAAGGACGGGGGGTTTCGGTTGAGAGACGGAAGGATTATAAGTACCAGAGTCTAGCTTATAATTTTGTTCATAAAAAGGCGGAGCCGTTTTTGGTAGCAGTGGAACCGGTTGATGAAGAGAGTCCGGTTCATTTAAACAGCCATCCCGGCCAGGAATTCGATTATGTCCTGGAAGGCACCTTAAAAGTGGTGTTGGGCAATAACGAGATTGTGTTGAATGAAGGAGACTCTCTTTTTTACGACTCCAGCATCGGCCACGGAATGAAGGCTATAAACGGGAAAACCGCCAAATTTCTGGCCGTAATTCTATAACATCATCACCGATTCATTCTAAATTTTTATGAGGAAAGGCTGGGGCAAATGATCGAGAAATTTGTTAAGCTGGATTATAATTCCTATGAGGATTTTCAAAAGAATTTTCAAATCAAAGTTCCGGAGAATTTTAACTTTGCTTACGATGTCGTAGATGAATGGGCAGCCAAGGAACCAGAAAAGAAGGCCTTGGTCTGGTGCGATGAAAAAGGAGCCGAGGCCAGTTTCACCTTTAAAGAAATAAAATATTACAGCGACAAGGCGGCCAATTTCTTTAGAGCGCTTGGGATCAAAAAAGGCGATCCGGTGATGCTGATCTTGAAACGCCGTTACGAATTTTGGTTCTGCATTATCGCTTTGCATAAGGTAGGAGCGATCTGCATTCCCGCTACTCACCTGCTCAAAAAGAAGGATCTGGTCTACCGCAACAATGCCGCCAGCGTGAAAATGGTTGTGTCGGTATGTGAGGATGAAATAATTGAGCAGATTGAAGCGGCTGAAGCCGAGTCTCCAACTCTAAAAATCAAAGCGGCGGTGGGCGGCTCCAGGGAAGGCTGGTATAACTTTGATCAAGAGCTGGCCAAAGCCAGTGAGGTATTCATCAAACCCACCGGTTCCGAAATGACCACCAACAAAGATATTATGCTTTTATACTTTACTTCGGGGACCACCGGCTACCCTAAAATGGTGCAACATAATTATACTTATCCATTGGGGCATATCTTGACCGCGAAATTTTGGCAATGCGTTCAGGAGAACAAACTGCACTTAACGATTTCGGAAACCGGTTGGGCGAAGTCGGTGTGGGGGAAGTTATACGGCCAATGGATAGCCGGGGCGGTTGTTTTTGTTTATGAATTTGACAGGTTTGTGCCAAAGGACATACTGAAGGTGATCTCCAAATATGGAATAACGACCTTCTGCGCCCCGCCTACAATCTACCGGTATCTGATTAAAGAAGACTTCAGCCAATATGATTTAAGCAAACTGGAATACTGTGTAGTTGCCGGGGAACCGCTCAACCCGGAAGTATACTCCCAGTTTTTTAAGATGACCGGATTAAAATTACGGGAAGGATACGGCCAAACCGAACTTACGGTGGCCCTAGCCACCTACCCCTGGCTGGAACCCAAGCCGGGCTCGATGGGCAAACCTTCGCCCGGTTATGATATCGATATTATCGATATTTATGATGAAGAAGGGCGCTCCTGTGAAGTCGGAGAAATTGGCGAGATCGTGGTCCGCACCGATAAAAGGATTCCGGCGGGCATGTTCGACGGCTATTATCGCGATCAGGAGCGGACTGAAAGCGTCTGGAATAAAGATATTTACCATACCGGGGATACGGCCTGGCGGGATGAGGACGGTTATTTCTGGTTTGTGGGCCGGACCGACGATGTGATTAAAAGCTCCGGCTACCGGATCGGGCCTTTTGAGGTGGAAAGCGCCTTGCTCGAACATCCGGCGGTATTGGAATGTGCGGTCACCGCGGTTCCCGATGAAATTCGCGGCCAAGTGGTAAAAGCCTCGGTGGTTCTTACTAAAAATTATGCTCCCAGTGAACAATTAATTGTTGAGCTGCAGGAGCATGTGAAAAACGTAACCGCGCCCTATAAATATCCGCGGGTCATCGAATTTGTCACTGAGCTTCCCAAAACGATCAGCGGCAAAATCCGGCGGGTGGAAATCCGCGAGAAAGACCAGGTGGAGTAGGTATTTTAACCGATCTTAATTTTAAATTGTAAATTATCTATTGAGGCTGTTAACATATTGGCAAAGAAAAAACGTTAACAGCCTTTTGAATTTTTTAAAAAAGCCCTTATGGTTACATTTCTATGAAATGTCAAGAAAAACTTCGTATGAAACTCTCCGGCCCGCAGGAATAATAGTACCAAGTTTCTTGTTATATATGATTTGGAGGTTAATTATGCTTCGGTTGCCCTTATTATTACTAGCTTCCATTGGACCAGGGCTGTTATGGCTATGGTATTTTTACCGTCAGGATCGCTATGAGCCGGAACCTGTAAAGTTAATCGCCAAGGTATTTTTCTGTGGATTACTGCTGGTACTCCCCGCCGGGCTGCTGGAACAATTCTGGCGCCAGCAGATAACCGCCGCGGTTCGTAGCGGTAATTGGACGACTTTTTTAGTGATAGCTTTTTTGGTAATCTCCCTTATCGAGGAAGGACTAAAAACCGGTTTTTTATGGTGGCTGGTAGGCAATAATCCGGAGCTCAACGAACCGGCCGACGGCATTATTTATGGAATTACTTTGGGACTGGGGTTCGCCTCCCTGGAAAATCTTCTCTGGGCCAGTACTTTTGGTTTTGGCGTAGCTGCGCTCCGGGCGGTAATTACTACTTTGGCTCACGCCTCTTTTACCGGCTGGGCTGGCTTTTACATCGCCAGGTTCAAATTTCAAACTCCAAACGTCTCCGTTATCTTGACCGGTTTTTTATTGGCCTGGGCCAGTCACGGACTGTACGATTTTTTATTGTTTTTGAAACAGCCTATGGCTTCCTTGCTGGCTTTTTTACTAATCGCCGGATTATTGGCCCGGCTGTTTTCGGCGCTTCAGAAAAAGGTTGCCCGTTCTCCATTTAAGGAAAAATGACTTCCCGGTTCTTATCTTGATTTCTCCCCGTTCTTCAGGTATACTTTTAAAGGGTATATCGGAAGGAGGTGCTGATTTGTGTCTGGCCATTCCAAGTGGGCAACTATTAAACGAAAAAAAGAAGTAACCGATTCCAAGAGAGCCAACGCCTTTACTAAGGTTACCAGGGAAATTATCGTGGCGGCTAAAGCCGGCGGCGGTGATCCCGAGCATAATTTCCGGTTACGGTTGGCGGTTTTAAAAGCCAAATCCATCAATATGCCGAATGACAATATTCAGCGGGCCATTAAACGCGGGTCCGGCGAGGGTAACGAGGCCAACCAGTATGAGGAGGTTTTTTACGAAGGATACGGCCCGGGCGGAGTAGCCCTTTTAGTCCAAGGATTAACCGATAACCGTAACCGGACAGCCAGTGAAATGCGGTATATTTTTTCCCGGAACAACGGAAACCTCGGTGAGGCCGGTTGTGTTTCCTGGATTTTTTCTTCAAAGGGCCTGATCACCATTGAAGAGGAGAACTGCGGCAAATCCGAGGAGGAACTCTTCGAAATGGCGCTGGAGGCCGGGGCCGAGGATCTTAAAAAAGTGGATGAAATCTTTGAAATCTATACGGAACCGGGTAATCTGGAAAGTGTTCGCCGGTATTTTGAGAACCGGAAGCTACCTTTAAAATCGGTGGAGTTAACGATGGTCCCCCAAAATACCGTGGTTGTGGCCGGCGATACCGCCGAACAATTACTTAAACTAGTTGATGCGCTTGAAGAAAATGATGATGTCCAAAACGTATACGGGAATTTCGACATTCCCGATTCCGAGTTGGACGCCATGACGCCTTAGCTTAAACTAAGAGCCTTCCAGGGCTCTTTTAAATTTTATAAATACCTTGCTCAAGGACTGACGAAGGAACTTCCAACATTTTAGATTTTAAATAAAAAGGTCCTTGAATTTTTGGACGGGAAATATTATAATTGGGCATGTAAGCGCTTACAAAATTTTATATATAAACCGGATATAAAATCAGTAATTACAAGGTAAACGATTACCAGTTTTATTCTTATTTACGGGTGATTTCCGTGAAAATGCATGATGTCGCTAAATTAGCCGGCGTCTCCATCGCCACCGTCTCCAGGGTTATTAATGAACCGGAAAAGGTAAGAATGGAAACCCGGAAACGGGTTCAAACCGTGTTGGAACAGACAAATTTTGTGGCCAACGCGGTGGCTAGAGGTTTGGTGGTTAACTCCATGAAAACCATCGGCGTGTTGGCCGCCGATATTCGTGATCTCTATTTTGCCAATGTTACTTACACAATTGAACGCCGGTTTACCGGGTTGGGTTATAATGTTTTACTATCCAACACCGGCGGCGAGTTGGGCGAAAAAAAACGTTACCTCAGGGTCATGCTGGAGAAGCAGGTGGACGGAATTATTTTGGTCGGCTCGGTTTTTAAGGAGCGCTCCGGCAATGAACATATTCTGGCCGCCAGCGAAAGCATACCTATTGTGATGGTGAATAGTTTTCTAGAAGGAGATAATATCTATTCGGTATTATGCGATGATTTTCAAGGGATCAAAAATGTAGTCGATTATCTGGTAGCCGCCGGCCGCCGGGAGATATATTATTTAAACGGCCTAAAAAGCTTTAGCGGCCTGGCCAAGGTGAGCGGTTTCCGGGAAGCAATGCGCGGCCACGGCTTAAATGAGAATAATATTTATGAAATTGACAGCAGCTTGGAAGGCGGTATCGAAGGGATCCGCCGGATTACCGCGGAGCGGTCAAAAGTGACGGCTGTTATTACCGGAGAGGATATTACAGCGATCGGCGCCATGAAGGAGCTGATTAAAGAGGGCTATAAAATACCCGCTGATGTGGCTGTGGTTGGCTATAATAATTCAATGCTGGCCAAGATTACCATTCCTTCGTTAACTTCTGTCGATAACCTCCAGGAAGCCATGGCCAACAATTCGGTTCAAATCCTCTATGATGTGCTTCATGGAAAACAAGTATCTAAAAAAACAGTGCTTTCCCCGGTTTTGGTTAAGAGAGAGAGTACTGAAGCAATAACAAGCATCTAAATTTAGGAGGCGGAAATTTTATGGGGAACATGTTTGAAGTAGCAGGAAAAGTAGCTGTGGTTACCGGAGGAGCCGGCGTTTTATGCGGCGAAATGGCCCGGGCCCTAGCCAAGGAAAAAGTGAAAGTCGCCATTCTTGATTTTAATGAAGAGGCGGCCAAAAAGGTGGCTGCCCAAATTAAAGCCGATGGGGGAGCAGCCATTGCCGTTAAAACCAATGTGCTTGAAAAAGCTTCATTGGAAGCGGCCAAAGATGCTGTGCTTAAGGAATTCGGCAAAGTGGACATCTTGATTAACGGGGCCGGCGGGAATAACCCCAAAGCCACTACTACTAAAGAACAATTGTCTACCGCCGATTTAAAGACCAAGGATGAAGGGGTTAAAACCTTTTTCGATCTGGACCCCGACGGTGTACAGTTCGTTTTCAACCTCAATTTCCTGGGTACGCTTTTACCTACCCAGGTATTTGCCAGAGTGATGGCTGAAGCCGGTCAGGGTATAATCGTCAATGTTTCCTCGATGAACGCTTTCCGGCCGTTAACCAAAGTTCCTGCTTATTCAGCGGCTAAATCAGCCATTTCCAATTTCACCCAATGGTTGTCAGTACATATGGCGCCGGTGAATATCCGGGTAAACGCTATTGCCCCGGGCTTCTTTCTCACTGAACAAAACCGGTTTTTAATGACTGATGAAAAAACCGGGGAACTTACTCCCAGGGGAAACAAGGTTCTGACTCATACGCCCATGGGCAGGTTCGGCAATCCCGAAGATCTTACCGGGACTTTGTTATGGCTGATCTCCGACGCTTCCTCTTTTGTTACCGGGGTTGTTGTCCCGGTTGACGGCGGTTTTGCGGCCTATAGCGGAGTATAAGATCGCCCCAGCTCTTGAGCTTTATTTATTAAGGAGGCTTGGAAAAATAATGGACTTACGAAAAGACTTTGCTTATTCTTTAATAGTGCCTACCAGTATGGGAGTTCGAATTACTCCGGTTAACGGGCAGCCGGTGCATTGTAGCGATACTTTTATAATGCAAGCTACCAGCGCCGAGACAAATGTAGCAAGTATCTCTTCCTATCTCGGGCTCCCCGTTAAAGTGTTGACTACTTTTGTCAAGGACAGTCCGATTGCCCAGTTTATCAAGAACAATCTAGCCAGCCGGCATATGTCCTACGAAGGCAAGGAAGTTCCTCAAGGCGGTCCGTGGGGATACCGTCACCAGTTCAATATCGCCGACAGCGGTTATGGTTCCCGTGGACCACGGGTACAAAATGACCGCGCCGGAGAGGTTGGCCGGACACTCAATGTTAAAGATTTTGATCTTGACCGTATTTTTGGCAAGGAAGGCGTTCAGATCCTGCACTTGTCCGGATTGATAGCCGCATTATCACCCGAAACCAGTACCTTCTGCCTTGAATTGGCTAAAGCCGCCAAGAAATACGGTACCCGGATCTCCTTTGATCTTAATTACCGCGCTTCGTTTTGGAAAGGGCGTGAGAAAGAGCTCCACGATATTTTCACTGAGATTGCCAGTATTTCCGATATTTTGGTCGGTAATGAGGAAGACTTCCAGCTTTGCCTGGGGATCGAAGGCCCGGAAGCCGGAGGGAAAGATTTAGCCGCTAAAATCGATAGTTTCAAGGAAATGATTGCCAGGGTCAAAAAAGCGTTTCCCAACGCCGCTGTGTTTGCAACTACTCTGCGCCAGGTAATCAATACCAACAGCCACATGTGGGGCGCCATCATGTTGGAAGGCGATAAATGGCATGTTATAGAGCCACGCCAAATCACAGTTCTGGACCGCATTGGCGGCGGGGACGGCTTTGTGGGCGGCATGCTTTATGCCATCCTGAAAGGCTGGGAACCGGAGAAATGGGTTCAATTTGGTTGGGCCAGCGGGGCGTTGGCCACTACATTTTTGACCGATTATGCTCAACCTGCCGATGAAGAACAAATCTGGAGTATCTGGGAAGGTAACGCCCGGGTAAAACGGTGATGATTAGCCTTAATCGATTACGGTTGGATTAACAGTTTTAGCATTATAAATGGAATTAACAAAAGCGGAGGTTTGATGAAATTGAGCAAAGCGGATATCGGCTTGATTGGTTTAGCGGTTATGGGTGAAAACCTGGTAATGAACATAGAAAGTAAAGGCTTTACGGTAGCGGTTTATAACCGGACCGTCGAAAGAGTGGACAATTTTGTTCAAGGGCGGGCTAAAGGGAAAAACATTATCGGTACCCATTCCATGAGCGAACTGATTGCTTCCTTAAAGAAACCCCGGAAAATAATGATGATGGTCAAGGCCGGTAAACCGGTTGATGATCTCATTGACCAACTGATTCCTTTGTTGGAGCCGGGCGACATCCTTATTGACGGTGGGAATTCCCATTTTCCCGATACCATTCGCCGGACTGAATATGTGGAAAGCAAAGGATTGATGTATATCGGAACCGGAGTCTCAGGCGGTGAAGAAGGGGCGTTAAAAGGGCCCAGCCTGATGCCCGGCGGTTCGCCGGCAGCCTGGCCTCATGTCAAACCGATTTTGCAAGCCATCGCCGCCAAGGTCGAAGACGGCAGCCCTTGTTGCGATTGGGTCGGCGAAGGCGGGGCCGGCCATTTCGTCAAGATGGTTCATAACGGGATCGAATACGGCGATATGCAATTAATTTGTGAAGCTTATCATTTAATGAAGGAATACCTTGGCATGAGTGCCGAGGAAATGCATCAGGTTTTCAAGGAGTGGAACGCCTCCGAGCTTGACAGTTACCTGATTGAAATTACCCGGGATATCCTGGCGGTCAAAGATAATGACGGCCAGCCGTTGGTAGACAAGATCCTCGATACCGCCGGCCAGAAAGGAACTGGAAAATGGACCGGGATTGCCGCTTTGGATGAAGGAGTACCTCTGACTTTAATCGGAGAGGCTGTCTTTGCCCGCTGCCTCTCGGCGCTCAAAGAGGAACGGGTGGCCGCTTCTAAAGTATTGTCCGGTCCGAAACCGAAGTTTGAGGGAGACCGCAAAGCCTTCATCGAAGATATTAAAAAAGCTCTCTATGCTTCAAAGATCGTCTCCTATGCTCAGGGCTATACCTTAATGCGGGCCGCCGCCAAGACTTACGGCTGGAATTTGAATTACGGCGGAATCGCTTTGATGTGGCGCGGCGGCTGCATAATCCGTTCGGTCTTCCTTGGCAAGATTAAAGAAGCCTTTGATAAGAACCCCGGATTGACCAATCTTTTGCTGGATCCGTTCTTTAAAGATAAGATTGAAGCTAGCCAGGATAGCTGGAGAAGAGTCTGCGCTGCCGCTTTAATGAACGGTATTCCGGTACCGGCCTTCACCACCGCCCTTTGCTATTACGACGGATTCCGTAGCGAACGGCTGCCGGCCAACCTGCTCCAGGCTCAACGGGATTACTTCGGGGCGCACACCTATGAAAGGGTGGATAAAGCCCGGGGTGAATTTTTCCATACCAACTGGACGGGCAGGGGCGGCACTACCGCGGCTACCACCTATACCGTTTAAAATGTCTATGTTATCAGGGCAGATCTGCGATCTGCCCTGATTCAAATTGAAAATGATCTTTTCTCTGTGTCTTGGCGCCTCTGTTGCTAAATTAATAGGCCACAGAGACACGGAGACACAGAGAAGGAGTACGCGCTCTAACTAATGGAATTCGTGGATCAACCATTATTGATAATAGAATGTAAACTTATTTATAAAAGTTCTCAAGAGAAATTCTAAATAATTTCAGTAAGGTGGGGAGTAAAAAATGAAAGAGATCAACCTTCAAGGCAAAAATATCGACCCCGTTCAATTAGAGGCCCAGTTGAAAACCTGGTTGGAGAGCCTGCCGGCGCCTCCCAAAAAAGTTTTGCTGCTGCCGCCGGATTTTACCCGTTTTCATTCTAAGGCCGGTTTAATCGTCCAGTTACTCTACAAGATGCTTGCTCCCGGGTGCCGGGTGGATATAATGCCGGCGCTTGGGACCCATGTTCCCATGAGCGACTCGGAAAAGCAGCGGATGTTTGGCGCCGGCATCCCGGCCGATCATTTTTTCGTTCACGATTGGCGAAACGATATCGTTAAGGTCGGGCAAGTTCCCGCCGATTTTGTAGCCAAGGTCTCCGAAGGCCTGGTTAACTACACAATCGATGTCGAGGTCAACCGGCGCCTATTGGATCCCAGTTATGATCTTATTCTCTCAATCGGCCAGGTGGTTCCCCACGAAGTAGTAGGCATGGCCAATTACAATAAAAATATCTTTGTCGGCTGCGGCGGCAAGGATATCATCAACCGCACCCATTTTTTAGGCGCAGCCTACGGTATGGAACGAATGATGGGGCGGGCGGACACTCCGGTCCGGCAGATATTTAACTATGCCGAAGAACATTTCCTTAGCAAAATCCCGTTGCAATATGCTTTAACGGTTACCACCACCGTCAAAGGGGAAACCAGTATCAATGGTTTATTTATCGGCCGTAATTACGAATTGTTTAAAGAAGCGGTAAAGTTAAGCCAGGCAAAAAATCTGGACTTGCTGGACCGGCCCTTAAAAAAAGCAGTGGTTTACTTAGACCCGGAAGAATTTAAAAGCACCTGGCTGGGAAATAAAGCGATCTACCGGACCCGGATGGCTATAGCCGACCACGGGGAACTGCTTATTCTGGCCCCGGGAGTGAAACAGTTCGGCGAGGATCCCGCCATCGACAAACTAATCCGGAAATACGGCTATGTCGGAAGTAAAAAAGTATTGCAACTGGCGGCTAACGAACCGGACTTGCAAAACAACCTTTCAGCCGCCGCCCATTTGATTCACGGCTCCTCCGAAGGACGGTTCCAGATCACTTATTGCGCCGGAGGTTTGACCCAAGCCGAGGTCGAGAAGGCCAATTTTAAATACCTGCCTTACCAGGAAGCCGCCAAGCGGTATAATCCGGATTTATTGGAGAACGGCTTCAACACCATGGAGGACGGAGAGGAGATCTTCTATATCAGCAATCCGGCCTTGGGTTTATGGGCTTTGAAAGAAAAATTCGTCTAACTGACTGTTGCTGCAACGAAAGATACTAAATTAAACCGAATCCCTTGCCCTTTAAAAAGGTTACCACTATCCTTTGTGGCGGATTTAAGACCCACGACGCCAAGCGAATGCCCTTTAACGGATAGGGTCGCTTTTAGGCTATTTCAAGATCATGCAATTTTTCGTTATAGCACTATATAGCAACTTTCTTTATTTACCCTAAAATTAATTATTGTTAAAAGGGGTTGACTTCAATGATTTCTGTATCATCTTTAATGGCCTTAAGAAAATCCCAAAAAACGATAGCCGGTTTAAAAGCAGCAATCAATCGGAAACCCGAATTTAATGCAATTTATCCGGAATCGCTTCATGAATTCCAGGATTCACTCGTATTTCTGATTAAGACTGAACAAAGCAAGGAGTTAATTGCTACCGGCCCCGGTTCTCCGTTTTTTCAGGAATTGATGGGGGATACCCGCTCGGAAAACGGGGTTACTTTCAAATGTTGCCCCTTAACGGTGGCTAATAGCAGAGTGGTCCGGCAATATTTCCCTTTTACCAATCCGGTGTCTTTAGCCAGCCACGATATTACCATCGGCTTGGGCGATCGCCTGGGCTTAGCCTCCCCCGGCCATCTTCAATTGCTCAAAGGACTCAATATCCGGCCGGTTTTAGCCCAGCAATCCATCAGGGAACTAAATCTGACCGGCCGGAATTACCAACAAGTATTGGCCGATGCGGTATGGGCGGTCTTTCAAGAGGACTACCAGGCCGGTTTCGGGGCCGACGGCGATCATTTAAAAACCTTCGACGACATTAAAATGGCTTTAGACTGCGGTTTTACCATGATTACCCTTGATTGCTCGGAGCATATCCATAATCTCCGTGACGGAGAAGAGGCGGATCTCGAACGGTTATATACATCTTTCGGGCCGGACCAGCGCCGCCCCCTGGAAACTGCTTTCTTAGGAAAAGAGTTTAACGTCTCCGGCATGACTATCGCCTTCCCCCTGGAATCACTCCGCCGGAACGCCGTCATTTACCAAAAAGCCGTTGATTTCGCGATCAAGGTCTACCGTGAACTGGTTAAGCCGGCCGGTAATATCGACTTTGAAGTGTCCATCGATGAAACCTTAACTCCCACTGAACCAGCGGCCCACTTTTTTGTCGCAAAGCAGCTGGTGGAGGCCGGAGTAAAGATTAACAGCCTAGCCCCCAGGTTCTGCGGCGAGTTTCAGAAGGGCATCGATTATATCGGGGACATTCGCCAATTTGAGCGGGAGTATAAAGAGCATGAACTAATCGCCAAACATTTCGGTTATAAATTAAGTATTCATTCCGGCAGCGATAAATTCAGCGTTTTTCCGGTTATCGGCCGGGAAAGCAAGCGGTTCCATTTAAAAACAGCCGGCACCAATTGGCTGGAGGCGATCCGGGTTATCATCGAGAAAGAACCGGATCTTTACCGCCAAATTCATCTTTTCGCTTTGGAACACTTAGACGAAGCCAAAAAGTACTATCATATTTCCGCTGAGCCCGGCAGAATCCCCGATATTAACAGTTTGTCCGCTGAAGGCTTAAAAGATCTAATGAACCAAAACGACGCCCGGCAGTTGATTCATATCACCTACGGGTTGATATTGCAAGCCAAGGATGAGAAAGGAACCTATTTATTCAGGGATAAAATGTTTGCCTGTTGGCACAGAAATGAGGATTTATACGCTCAATTTCTACGGAAGCATATCGGCAGGCATCTGGGAGCTTTGGGTTTAATGTGAGATCAGCCGTTTATTAAAGGGTCTGTTTCAAAAGTAGTCTTGAGAAACAGGCCCTATTTTTATGTAATTTTCACCCAAAAACATTTTATTGCCTCTATTGGCTGCCAAAAAAAATCGCCTCAACCCTACCCCTCGGGCACCTCTTCTCCATTCCTGGATAATGGGTTAGGGGATGAGGCGAAGATAATATTTTCATCTTTTTTATTAGGCAAATAAGCTTGAAAAGTTTAAAGGCAGGTAAAAATGGCAAAAAGGCAATTTGTTAAAATGTACCTCCGGTTTTCCCCAGCTCCAATCTTAGGAAATCAAGTAATAACTAGATAAACAAAGTAAGCAAGAGAAATATCAAGTTAATGTGGCATTATAAGTATAAAATGCATTTGAGTATTTGGAAACAGGGGGTTAAGATCTACTTAGAAACTGATATATCATATAATACATAGCAGATATTAGAACCCTTGATACTCGACTTCTTTTTAAAATTTTTCAATTCCCCAGCGGCGAATAAACTTGTTTGACGGAAAAACCTTTTCACCTAAGGCTTTCCTTATCTAACACCATAAATGATTCATACTAACAAAGGAGGAATCAAATTGAACGAATTAAAGAATCTCTTCAATGAAGCCCAAAAGTATTTTGTCGGAGGCGCCGGAGCCGGCGGAAGATACCATGCTGTCTACGGTCAGCCGCTTTATTTAAAGAAGGCCTCTGGTTCGCGGTTATACGATATTGAGGGCAAAGAATACATTGATTTTCATAATTCCGCAGGGGTAGCCCTTTTTGGTTACAATCATCCCCGCTTGTTAAAGGCAATCGAAAAAGCGGTGGAAATGGGCTTTTTTCTCAATTTTGAAAGTGAGTATCACACCGAATTAGCCAAATTAATTTGTGACACCATTCCCTCCGCTGAAAAGGTTCGTTTTGCCAACAGTGGCACTGAGGCTACTTTAGGCGCAATCCGGTTGGCCAGAGGCTATACCGGTAGGGATTTGGTGCTAAGATTTGAGGGCCATTTCCACGGAATGCACGAACTTATATGGTTTAATCACAGTTACATCAGTAAAATCGACCAATACGGTGAAGTTGAAACTCTTCCCGATACTATGGGAATTCCGGGTAAAATGGGCGAGTTGGTGAAGTGCGTTCGCTTTAACGACATCGATGCCGTGGAACATGTGGCCAAAAAATACAAAGGCCAATTCGCGGCGATGATCATGGAACCGATAAGTTACAATTGCGGTTGCTACCCCGCCAAAAAGGAATACTTGAAAGAAGTCCGGGAGATCTGTGATCGGGAAGGGATAGTCTTGATATTCGACGAGGTTATTTCGGGACTCCGTTTAAGACCCGGCAGCGCACAAGCATACTACGGCGTTACCCCGGATATTACAACCCTGGCTAAGGCGATAGGCGGAGGTTTCCCGATTGCCGCAGTGGTTGGGAAAGATGAGATCATGAAAAAATTCAACCCGACCGGGAAAACCGTAATGAGCGGCACTTATACCGGCTCTCTGATGGCGGTACTGGCTTCGATTGAGTGTATGAAAATGGCCCGGGAGGATGGCTTTTATGACAAGATCGATCAATTGGCTGAAGCTTTATATGGCGGCCTAAACGATTTATTTAAAAAGCACGGAATTCCCGGCCATGTTAGGGGCATGGGAGCTCGTTTCGGCATCTTTTTCGGGGTCGATAATCCCGAGGATGACTTTGATTGGAGAATAGTAGCTTCCAAGTTCAATTCCGGCTTGAGTAAAAAATTCCTCTACGAATGTCTGGCCAATGGTTTGTATTTCCATGACTACGGCAACAGCCCGGTTCCGATGCACAACGGATTCTCGTCGCAACATACGCTGAAAGATATTGAAACAGCCCTCGAAAAGATTGACCATATATTTGTGAAGATAAAATAAGAAAAAGCGGTATTTGAAATGAAGGCGCTTTGCAATCTTATCTTCAGTTTTTGTTTCAAATATCATCGGAAACGGAAAACTAAGGATGGGATGTGAGATTATTGGCCATAGTCACCACCAGTTTTCATAGCCAGGTTTATGAGATCTTAAGAAAACAAATCCTGCAACAAAAGTTCAAAATGGGTGACCAGATTAATCCGAAAGAAATTGCTGAAGAACACGGCATCAGCGTGATGCCCGTCCGGGACGCTTTATTAAAACTGGTAAACCAGGATTTGGTCACCAATAAGCCGCGAATCGGGTTTTTTGTAAGGGAATTTTCAGAAATAGAAACTAAAAATATTATGGAACTCCGGAAAATGTATGAGTTAAATTGTCTAACTGAATACTTCGACTTTATAAATAGGGACGAGTTAAAAAGCATTTATCCGAAAATCTGCGGCGCCGGCGAAATAACCAGGGAAGAATTTAACGAGCTGGATTCCAGACTCCATAATACCTTTATTTTAGCTTCCAACAATGAATTTTTAATCAATCAATATAACAAAGTGCGGGATTTGTTTATTCTATTTCAATATTTAGACAGCCAGCGCGATGAGGAAACTAACGAGGAACATAAAAAGATCATTGAATCAATTTTGGACGGCGACAAGCAATTAGCCACCGACTGTTTAAAACTCCATCTCGATCTGGTCTATAAATCAATTATTGATAACGTCAGAAAAAATCGGATTAATGGTTGAAATTTTAATCAAAAATCGTAATGTTTTTAGGGACGGGAAAACTGAAATCCAGTGACCATAAGGGTATTGAAGGCAACAGATTCTAGAAGGCTTAAATAATTCATATAAGAATACAAACAAAAAGGTGGTGTCCGGTACTGTGGTTATCGATTGCCATGTGCATCTGTTACAAAAAAAAGGCTATCTGGACGACTTAATGAAAGTCTGTGACCGGTTGGGTATTGACAAGATATGTCTGTTGGGTGGACCGCCGAGCCTGGAAATCTGGGAATGCCGGCAGGCCAGCAATGACGAGGTTTATGAAGCCTATCAGCGCTTTCCGGAAAGGATCATTCCCTTCGCCTTTTTTGACCTGGGGATAGACCCTCCGAACTTGGTAGATCGTTATTTCGAGGCCGGCTTCAAAGGTTTCAAAATTACCCGGCCGACAGTTGATTATGACGACCCAAGCGTTTATCAGGTTTATAACCGCACTTCGTTACTAGGGATGCCGATTCTCTTTCATACCGGCACTGTGGTGAGGACTCAATATGATCGCTATCTTGACATTCGCTGTAATCGGATGCGCCCCATTTACCTGGATACGCTGGCCCGCGCCTTCCCGGAACAGAATATAATAGGCGCTCATCTGGGCAACCCCTGGTATGAAGAGGCCTCGATGTCTCTTTTCTGGAATAGAAACCTCTTTTTCGACCTGTCGGGCACCACTTTGAAAAGAAAAAACGCCGGTTGGTTCAGGGATATTTTATGGTGGGAGCCTCAAACATTAACAAAGTTGGCCCCGGATAGCGAAAATTCCATCTATGCGGCGGCCCGGGAAAAGAGCCACCCTTGGGAGAGAATCTGTTTCGGCACTGATGTCCCACCCCAGGAAATGGCGGCCGCTTTTGAGGACTATCAGAATATGTTCAAGGAACTTGATATTCCAACTGAGATTCGCCAAAGAGTCATGGGAGGAAATGTAGAAGCGATGCTCGCCAAAAAAGGGGGTGAAATCAAATAACCAGTAAGTAGACACTCCTATTTTTCACAGGTCCAGTTAGCAAAAATATTTGAGGGAGGTTGAAGGCAGTTGAGTAAAACAAAGTTGGCGGTTATTTTAGTCGGTATCGTTTTGGTTGTAGCTTTAATTGTAGGTATCAGTTGGGCCGCCGAGCCAAAAAAAGGCGGGATGATTAATGTGGCATTAACGGGTGAACCGGTAACCCTGGATTGGCAGTTTGTAACCGAGGAACGCACCCGGCAGATAGCCTCCCACGTCTTAGAGAACTTGGTTACCATCGATGAACAGGGGAAGGTTATCCCTCAATTGGCTGATTCCTGGAAAGTCAGCAACGATGGTCTTACCTATACCTTTACCTTGCGTAAAGGGGTTTTCTTCCACAACGGCAAGGAAATGACGGCTGAAGATGTAAAAGCTTCGTTGGAAAGGTACCTAAAGGTTGCCCGTCGTCAACAGCAATTCGCCCAAGTAAAAGAGATCAATGCCACCGATAAATACACCGTGGTGATTAATTTATCGGAAAAAATGCCTTTGTTCCTTGATTTATTATCCAGTCCGGTTAATCCTCCGGCCATTATGCCCAAAGAGGTTGTTGAAGGAAAGGCCGGCGGAAAGGTTGACTTGATCGGAACCGGTCCTTTTAAGTTTTCCGAATGGGTTCCGGGACGCTATATCGAATTGAAGGCCTTTGATGGTTACAAGCCGGATACCCGTTTTAAAGAGCCCATCGGATTAGGCGGCAAACGGGAAGCCGACGTGGACACCATCCGTTTCGTTCCGGTACCTGAATCCGGCGCTCGGGTCTCCGGTTTGCTCACCGCCACCTATGACTTTATCGAAGCTGTACCGGCAGCCGTTGTCAAGACTTTACAAATTAAAGATGATGTCACAGTTGATAAACTTATGCCGTATGCTTGGTCCGAGGTTCTTTTCAATCACGCCAATGCGCCGTCGAATAACCTGAAGTTCCGGCAAGCCATTCAAGCGGCTCTCAATATGAAACCGATCATGGAAATATCGTCCGACGGTTTTTACCGCCTGGATCAAAATATCATGTACAAAGAGTTGGCTTGGACTTCCACCGCCGGCAAGAATAAATACAACATGAATAACAAAGCCCTGGCTAAGAAGTTATTAAAAGAAGCCGGTTACAAGGGTGAACAAGTTGTCTTCGGCGTTCCCACCGATTACGACTGGATGTACCGGGGCGCTGTGGTTATGGCCGAACAGCTAAAAGCGGTTGGAGTTAATGTGAAATTGGTGGCGGCGGACTACGGCACCATAAAAGCCATCCGCCAGGATAAAAAAGCCTGGAATATGGCTGTCACCGGTGTTATTCCCGAACCGAGCGTCCATCCTTTGAACTTTTTGGAGTTCTTCCGGACCGGCCCCGGCGCCTATGGATTTTATTCCAACCCCAACATGGATAAATTGATCGAACAATTCACCAAGGCCGACTCCTTTGCCGAACAATACAAGGCTTGGAAGAGCATTCAACAGTTCGTCTATGACGATGTAATCATCATTAAATGGGGCGACCTCGGATCATACAACGCTTTGAGCAAGAGAATCCAAGGATATAAAACGTTCCGCGTACCGCGTTTCTGGAATGTAACCGTAAAATAAGTTTCAAATGCAAGAGAAGTTTTTCCGGCAAGGATCCTTTGATCCTTGCCGGAAAATTTGTCCAAAGGGGGATGGAAATAAAGTTATGTTGATTTATATCATCAGACGATTACTCATGGTGATCCCCATTTTAATTGTTGTCAGCCTGCTCACTTTTTTACTGATTTATCTGGTGCCCGGAGATCCGGCGATTATCATGGCGGGAATGCAGGCCCCGGATTATGTGGTCAATCAGATCAGGGATGAGATGGGATTAAACCGGCCATTTTTAGACAGAATGGTCGATTGGTATAAGGAATTGTTTTTCAAAGGCAACCTAGGCTACTCATATTTTCTCCGCCGCTCAGTTACAGATGCCATACTGGAGCGTCTGCCGGTTACTCTGACTCTGGCGGGTTTATCGACTCTTTTTGCCATGTTGCTGGGAATTCCGCTTGGCGTCTTAGCGGCGCTAAAACAAAATAAATTGGTCGACCAATTAGTATCGATACTGGCCCTTTTAGGGCTGTCGGTCCCCGGGTTTTGGCTGGGGCTATTGTTAATAATGTTCTTCGCGGTGGGTTTAGGTTGGTTCCCGCCCGGGGGATATGTGCCGTTAACCAAAGACTTTCTCGGAGGATTACGCTCGATTGCGCTGCCGGTTTTTTCTCTAGGCTTTATAATCACCGCACAGATCGCCCGGATGACCCGTTCCAGTATGATTGATGTAATGAGAAACGATTATATCAGGACCGCCAGGGCCAAAGGAGTCAAAGAGATTTGGGTTACCTTCCGCCATGCCTTGAAGAATTCCATTATCCCGGTGTTAACCGTAATCGGAACTTTATTCGGGGTTTTAATGGGCGGAACCGTAACCACCGAGATTGTGTTTACCCTGCCAGGTATCGGACGGTTGGCCGCGGAATCGATTTTAAAACGGGATTACCCCGTGATTCAGGGCCTCCTGCTGACTATCGCTTTTGTTTTTGTAATTGTCAATCTAATCGTCGATATTTTATACGCTTATTTCGATCCGCGAATCCGATATGATTGATTCTTTTACGCAGGTGAAACTGATGACATTACTTGACCCGGGGAGGTTAAAATGTTAACGGAAATATCGAAGCTAGGCAAGAATATATACCGGAGCAAACTCCTGCTTTCCGGTGTAATAATACTGGCGGTAATCCTAATCTTAACTGTTTTAGCGCCGTATATCACCCCGTATGACCCGGACACCAGCGACTTCATGAACCGTTTGAAACCGCCCAGCGTTCAACATTGGTTGGGGACCGACACCTTCGGCAGGGATGTCTTAACCAGGATTTTATACGGCAGCCGGCTTTCATTACGAATCGGCTTGTTGGTTGTAATTTTTAACGGGATCCTCGGAACCACCTTGGGCTTGCTGTCAGGCTATTACCGGAAATTGGACACCCCGATCATGAGAGCCATGGATGTGATGATGTCTTTCCCGGAAATATTTCTGGGAATCGCTATCATGGCTATTTTAGGCGGCGGTGAACAGAATGTCATTCTGGCCTTGGGCATAGTTTTGACACCGCGGACGGCCAGGATTATAAGAAGCGCGGTTTTAAAAGTAGTCAACGAGGAATATATCGAAGCTATCAGAGCGCTGGGCGGTTCGGATCGTCGTATTCTATTCCGGCACGTTCTACCCAATTGTTTGTCACCATTGATAGTCCAGTTGACCTTTATTTTCGCTTACGCCATTCTAGCCGAGGCCGCTTTAAGTTTTATCGGAGTTGGTTCTCCGCCTCCTACACCCAGCTGGGGTAATATACTTAGTGAGGGTAGGGATTACATTCCGGTGGCGCCTTGGATCACCTTATATCCCGGGATAGCGATCGCCGCCACAGTGCTTGGTCTAAACCTGGCTGGCGATGGTTTGCGCGATGTCCTGGATCCGAAAATGGACATTTAAAATCAGCTAATTTTAACGTGTGATTTTCGACAATCCAGTTTAATTACTTGAAAAGAGTGATTGCTAATGAAAAAGATCAGTATTCCCTGGGCTCACTGGTATGAGAACAACGGATATGAACTGGAATTTCCCGATAACTGGAATGTCAGAACGGCTTCGATGAATGACGCTCCAGCTCTTTCAGCCGCGGAAATAAAGGCCGGAATTGAAAAACCTTTTGGCGCCGAGACGCTAGAAAAAATAGCCCAGGGCCGCAAAACCGTGGCCATTGTGTTTGATGATATTTCCCGGCCTACTCAAGGGTCGGTCATTCTGCCGCTGGTTATCGAGAAACTGGAAAGGGCCGGTATCAGTAAGAATAATATCCGCATTATCTTTGCGCTCGGGGCTCACCGCCCGATGACCCGGGAGGATATGCTAAAAAAAATCGGACCGGAGATCTTCGGCCAGGTTGAAGCCTTGAATCATCATCCCTTCAGAAATTTAGTAAACTTGGGCACTTCCGCCATGGGAACCCCTATTGAGGTCAACCGCAACTTTGTAGAGGCTGACCTTAAGATTTCGATCGGGACGATATTCCCCCATCCCAACGCCGGGTTTGGCGGTGGCGCCAAAAACATTATCCCCGGGATTGCCGGAATCAATACCTTGGAAGCCAATCACAGCGCTGTCATTCACGTTGGCCCCAAAGAGACCACTGTAACTTCATACCTTGGCAATCCGGAAACTCCTCTCCGCCGGGATATCGAAGATATTGTGTCCAAAGTGGGGCTGGACTTTATAATAAATGTGGTGGTCAATTCCCGGCAAAAGGCGGCCGGGGTGTTCGCCGGGGATCCGGTGAAAGCCCACCGGGAAGCAGTCAAGTTTGCCAAAAAAGTATTTGAAACCGAAGTCCCCGGAAGTATTTCAGTGGCTGTATGCAATGCCTATCCTAAAGATACCGAGCTCAGCCAGGTAACCAATGCCGTCAACGTCTTTGTCAGCAGTAAAAAACCGCTTCTAGCGGATGATGCAAGTGTGGTGATTACAACCGCCGGTTCGGAGGGGGCGGGATTCCACTCATTGGGTGGTCCGGGAATGACCCTTTTTGTTCCTTTTGAAATTTACTTCGGGAAGCGCCTCAATGGCCGGAGATGGTTTCTTTTCTGCCCTAATATGACCAAGGCTGATGTTAAACAGTTTTATAGCGGGCCGGTAACTAATTTTTATAATGATTGGCCGGCATTAATCCGTGATTTACGGGATATTCACGGCGATAAAGCCGAAACGGTAGTCTTTCCCGAAGGGTGTATGCAACTGATTGATGTTTTAGATTAAAAGTGCCGGGTTTATTCTTTGATAATTCTCCAACCGTTGGTTGTAATAATTTGCTCTACAACAAGGTTGCAGAAAGTTTTTTAGGAGGAATACCATGAACCAGCCTCTGTTGGAACTGAAGAATCTTCAGACTTATTTTTATACCGGGCAAGGGGTCGTCAAAGCAGTCGATGGAGTCAGTTTTGAGATTTATAAAGGTGAAACTCTAGGGGTTGTAGGGGAATCGGGTTCCGGGAAGAGTGTTACCTCTCTGTCAATAATCCGCCTTATCCAGGAACCCCCGGGAAGGATTATCGCCGGGGAAATATTGTTTTCCGGCGTCGATCTGCTGAAAAAAAACAAAGAAGAGATGCGGAAGATCCGTGGCAATGAAATTTCGATGATTTTTCAAGAGCCGATGACCTCCTTGAACCCCGTGCATACGATTGGAACCCAGATCTGTGAGGCGATCCAGCTTCACCAGAAGAAAAAAAGGAAGGAAGCCGCGGAATTAGCCCTTGAAATGCTTCATAAAGTCGGCATCCCGCTTCCGGAACAACGGATTAAAGAATATCCCCATCAATTAAGTGGTGGAATGCGGCAGCGGGTAATGATTGCCATGGCCCTTTCTTGCAACCCCAAACTTTTAATTGCCGACGAACCTACCACCGCCCTTGACGTGACTATTCAGGCCCAGATTTTGGACTTGATGAAAAAGATTCAAGCGGATTTCGGCAGTTCAATCATGCTCATCACTCACGACCTGGGTGTTATTGCCGAAATCGCCGACCGCGTCGCCGTCATGTACGCCGGAAAAGTGGTTGAATATACCGCGGTGAAGACTTTGTTCAAATATCCGTCTCATCCTTACACTTTGGGCTTGATTAACTCAATTCCCAAACTAACCGGAGAAAAAAAGCGCTTGGAAGCTATTCCGGGGACGGTGCCGGACTTAAGCCAGATTCCGGCCGGATGCAGTTTTCACCCACGTTGCAAGTTTGCCACCAAAATTTGCAAAGAATCCGAACCAAAGGTAGAGGCGATTGCCGACGGGCATCTGGTGCGTTGTTGGAATCATCAACAAGCGGCGCAGGCTCATTCTTGATTAATGAATTATATCAGGGGGTGAAGTTTGTTGGCAAATGAAGATTTGATATTGGAAGTAAACAATTTAAAAACCTATTTTCCGGTGAAACGGGGCCTCCTTAAAAAAACTGTAGCCCATGTCAAAGCAGTCGACGGAGTTTCGCTGACCATCAAGAAAGGTGAAACCCTGGGTTTAGTGGGGGAATCCGGCTGCGGCAAATCGACTTTCGGCCGGACGATACTCCGCCTTTTGGAGCCCACCAGCGGCGAAGTCAAGTTTGGAGGGGAAAATATTTTTACTCTCGGACCAGATGACATGCGCCGGATGCGCCGGAACATGCAAATTATTTTTCAAGACCCCTTCTCCTCTTTGAACCCTAGGATGAAAATTGCGGAGATCATTAAAGAGCCTCTAGATATTCACGATTATCAGCAAAACAAGGATGACCGTGTTCAAGAGTTGTTGAAAGTGGTTGGTCTGTCTTCCAATTACGGCAACCGTTACCCTCATGAATTCAGCGGGGGCCAAAGACAAAGGATCGGAATCGCCCGCGCTTTAGCCGTTAATCCCCAATTCATTATCTGTGACGAGCCCGTTTCGGCACTGGATGTATCAATTCAAGCCCAGGTAATCAACTTGCTGGAGGACCTGCAAGATGAGTTTGATCTTACCTATCTTTTCATCGCCCATGATTTAAGTGTGGTAAAGCACATCAGCGATCGGGTCGCCGTGATGTATCTGGGTAAAATCGTGGAGTTAGCCGGTAAGGATGAGATTTATGAAAATCCATTGCATCCCTATAGCAAAGCCTTATTATCCGCTATTCCCATTCCGGATCCGGAATTTCAGAAGGAAAGAACAATTTTGGAGGGGGATGTTCCCAGCCCGGTTGCGCCGCCTTCCGGCTGCCGTTTTCATCCCAGGTGTCCGGTACAAAAGAAGATCTGCTCAAGGGAAGAGCCGGTATTCAAAGAGGTTACCAATGGTCATTTTCTTGCCTGTCATATCGTTTAAAAAGAATCCGTAATCCTGTTAATTCTGTCCGTAATAACATTATCCAGGACAGGATTAACAGGGGATTCCCAAGAGTGTGACCAAGGGAGATTATTACCGGTGATCCAGGAATAAAAATAGATAAAAAATTTTTCCTAAGCAGCAGGGAAAATGAGTTTTTCGTCGAATCTTCTAATCAAGAAAAAATTTATTATCTAAAATCTATAGATATAAAATTTAAAGATACTCCATTGTTAATAAGGTTTTTGGCCATCGACTCTAAAGAAATAAATACTCAAAATGTTCTATCGGAGGTCTACAAATGCAATCTCGTTTGGCCCAGGTAGATTTGGAACTTAAGGCTTTAAAAAAACAATTGGCCAATTTATGGGAATCCAAGGGTAAAACCGATGAGGAAGTTCTGGATTTGGCAGGTAAAATCGACCTCTTGTTAAACGAGTACGATCTACTGTTAAAGTCGGGCGAACGTCTATATTAGTTTTTGGTTGAATGGAGACGGGGTGATTTGATGTCAAAAGCCGATTTGCGGATTGGTTATGGAAAAAGCGCTCTTCATTTCAGCGTTCCGGAGAAAAATCTGGCTTATTTCGCTGCGCCACGTAAAGTTGAAATTGGCAATGAAACTGAAGACTTTTTATATTCCTTACATAACCCTATCGGAGCGCCTCCTTTAAGTGAATCGCTCAAACTGGGAATGAAGGTTCTAATACTGGTCGACGACAATACCAGGCCAACTCCTAAAAAAAGAATTTTAACTATGTTGCTTGAGGAATTAAGGAAAATTGGGATCAGGACGGCTGATATTACTATCCTGATTGCTTTGGGTTCCCACCGTTATATGTCCGAAAATGAGATTCGGGCGGTCTTTGGCGCCGAAATCGCCGATCACATCCAGATCGTCAATCATGAATGGGCTGATCCGCTGCAATTGATGGATCTAGGACTAACCGCCAACGGAACCAGGATTATTGTCAATAAAAAAGTGCGAGAGAACAATTTTATCATCGCGGTGGGGAGCATTGTTCCTCATTCGGAAGCCGGCTGGTCGGGCGGGGGGAAGATCGTCCAACCAGGGATTTGCGGCTGGGAAACTACCGCCGCCACTCATTTATTGGCGGCCCGTAACCCCGAATATCTGCGGATTGCCGGAACAATCGACAATCCTATCCGCCGCGAGATTGAGAATATTTCCAGCCGGGTAGGGCTTAATTTTATCGTCAATGTTATCATGGGCGGCGAAGGCCGGATTTATCGCACCGTTTGCGGCGATCCGGTAGCGGCGCACCGAAAAGGGGTTCAATACGCGAAAGAAGTTTACGAGCATGAAATTCCGCAACCGGCCGATACCGTTATTGTCAGCGCTTATCCAGCGGATCTCGATTATTGGCAGGGCGACAAACCGGTAACTTACTCGATGCGCGGCCTCAAAAAAGGCGGTACAGTTATCTTGGTCGGACGGTTTCCGGAAGGAATTTCCCAAACCCACCCTGTTTTAGAGCAATTCGGAACCTGTTCATACCAAGAAATTTGCCAGATTGCCGATGAACACCGGATTAGCGACCAAGTCGGCTTGGCGGCGCTTTTTATTCACGCCCATCATAAAAACTACGCCTCCATAATTTGCGTTTCCGAAGGACTATCGCCAGGGCAAAAGCAACACCTCGGTTTTATCCATGCGGCCAGTATCGAACAGGCTATTAAAATCTCCTTTGATCTCCAAGGCGGGAACTCGAAGATCGGGGTTATCGATTTTGGTGGCGATTTGTTACCGGTGGTTAAGAGTTGATATTCGGCCCCGCTTTCCTACTGTTGTTACTGATTTCTAATTTTAAAGGCTCCAGCCTCTAATACTGAAAGGAATTTCAAAATTTAAGGAGGTTTTACCATGAATGCTTATCAACAAATGTTGGAGCAATTGGATAATGCAGCCGCGCTTCTCGGCTTAAAAAGATCCGATTATGAAGCCTTGCGTTATCCGGAACGGGAACTGACGGTATCTATACCGGTGGAAATGGACGACGGACGCATTGAGGTTTTTCAAGGCTACCGCATTCAGCACAGCAGTTCCCGCGGACCCTGCAAAGGGGGGATTCGTTTCCATCCCAATGTTGATCTTGATGAAGTTAAAGCCTTGGCTGCCTGGATGACCTGGAAATGCGCAGTGGTGAACATTCCTTACGGCGGCGCCAAAGGCGGCGTAACCGTAGATCCTAGCAAATTGTCGATTCATGAGTTAAATAGGCTGACTAGGCGTTATACAGCCGCCATATTACCGATCCTCGGACCGGAAAAAGACATCCCGGCCCCGGATATTAATACCAATGCCCAAATCATGGGCTGGATTATGGATACTTATAGCACTTTCGCCGGTTATGCTGTTCCGGGGGTCGTTACCGGCAAGCCGATTGAGATCGGGGGCTCGCTAGGGCGCCAAGAAGCCACCGGCCGTGGTGTCTCCTTGGTTACTCAGGCAATCTGCTCGAAACTGGGAATCGATCTTTTAAAAGCGAGGATTGCTATTCAAGGCTGTGGCAATGTGGGCGGGACCGCCGCCAAATTGTTATATAACAGCGGACACCGGATTGTGGCGATCAGTGATGTCGACACCGGGTTTTATTGTGAAGACGGGCTTGATATTAACGCTTTATTGAATTACGTCGCCACTAACCGGACTCTAAAAGGTTTTTCGGCTAAAGGCGTTTCCGAAATAAGCAACGCCGAACTCTTAACCTTACCGGTTGATCTTTTGATACCGGCGGCGATTGAAAGTCAAATTACTGCTGCCAACGCTAATTCAATTAAAGCCAAGGTAATAGTGGAGGGCGCCAATGGTCCCACCACTGTGGAAGCGGATAAAATTCTGGAAAAGAAACATATAACAGTGGTCCCGGATATTCTAGCCAATGCCGGTGGTGTAGTAGTTTCTTATTTCGAATGGGTTCAAAATTTGCAATCGCTTTTTTGGGATGAACACGAAATCAATTCATTGCTAAAAAAGATTTTATTGCGTTCCTTTGAGGAAGTCTGGGAGATTGCCGGATCCAAAAAGGCCAGTTTAAGGATGGGCGCCTATATGCTGGCGCTAAACCGAGTATTGAAAGCCAAACAGATCCGGGGCATTTTCCCCTGATTCAAAATGAATCGAAGGTGTCAAGAGATGGAGCTTTTATTAGCGGTTGATATCGGAACCGGGAGTTGCCGGAGCGCTATCTTTACTCCGGAACTTAAACAAGTCGGAAGCGCGGCTGTTGAATATCCGACCAACTATCCTCAACCGGACTGGGCCGAACAAGACCCGGAAACAATTTATCAAGCTATTATCAAAGCCATTAAGGAATCGATGGCTAATAGTCAACTAAAATCCGGCGACATTACCGTTTTAACTTTTGATTGCTCAGTCCACACCTTACTGGGCTTGGGAAAAGACAAAACCCCGGTAACTCCCGTTTTGACCTGGGAAGACTCCCGGGCCCGGAAAATGGTTGATGACTGGAAACGCCGGGGGGAGTGGGGAGAGCTTTATTCGTTGACCGGTTGCCCGTTGCATCCGATGTACTCTCCGGCAAAGATCGCCTGGTGGCGGGAGCACGATCCCGAAAGGTTTAAGAAGATCGCTTATTATGTAACCTTGAAAGCCTTTATTCTTTACCGTTTCACCGGAAAACTACTGGAAGATCAAGCAACTCTTTCCGGGACGGGATTATTAAATATTCACCGTCTGGATTGGGAAGATGAGGCCTTGAAGCTAGCGGGGATAACCAGAGAACAGGTGGGACCGGCGGCGCCTCCGACCTTGATCATCGAAGGCTTGCGGGCGGAGGCTGCTTCATCGACCGGACTTTCCCCTTCCATCAAGATAGTAATCGGTTCATCGGATGCCGCCATGTCCAGTCTCGGTTCGGGCACAGTGCGCCCTGAGCAAATGACTGTTATGATTGGCACAAGCGGGGCGGCCCGCCGCCTTATAACCAAACCGGTTTTGGATCCGCAGCGCCGGACGTTTTGTTATTACTCCGGCAATAATATATGGTTTGCCGGAGGGGCTATCAATAACGGGGGAGTGGTGCTGCGCTGGTTCCGGGACAACTTTGGGGACAGGGCCGCATTGGAAGCCAAAGAACGAGGAGTTTCGGTTTATACGGTTTTAAGCGATTATGCCGCCAGGGTTAATCCGGGGGCTGGCGGTTTGTTGTTCTTGCCGTTTTTGGCCGGGGAGCGCGCCCCATACTGGAACGGCGATATGCGGGGGATTTGTTTCGGGGTTTCTCTTCATCACGATCAAGCGGCTTTTGTCCGGGCTTTGATGGAAGGAGTCTCTTACCGGATGTATAGTGTAGTTAAACCCTTAAATGAGATCGTGGGCCAAGCGGAAGAGATCAGGGTTACCGGGGGATTTTCACGGTCTGCGGTCTGGCTGCAAATTCTGGCCGATGTTTTCGGACGGGATCTCTCCGTAACCTATCAACCTGAAGGATCGGTCTTTGGAGCGGCCGCTTTCGCCTTTCATACTTTAGGGGAATTAAAGTCTTTAACTGTATTGGAAGAGATGAACCCGGTAAAGCAAGTGGTGCACGCCAGGCCGGAGCTCCATCGGTTCTATTCTCAAGAGTTCGAACGCTTTTTACGAATATACCACAGACTTAAAGACGAATTCGGAGCTTAGTATAAAAGGTGAGTGTAACTAAAATTCATCCTGCCGGCAATCCATGGAAATAAAAAAAATATCGTATTATATAGAAGGATAATGGCGGCTTATGGAGAAGACTTCTTTTAAGAAAAATTTATTATTTATTATTTATCTATTTTTGATCTTAAATTGTAAGGCTCTTTATCCGATATGTACGAGTGGAGGTGAAATGTGTGGCAAATAAATCAGGTTTGAAAAAAAACTTTCCACTGACATATTTAAGCTTAGCGGATCAAATATTTGAAGCCCTGAAAGAGCAGATTACTTCGCTGCAACTAAAACCGGGCACCCGGTTAATGGTGGGGGAACTGGCGGAGACTTTTGGGGCCAGCCACACTCCGGTCAAGGAAGCTTTACGGAGACTGGCGGGAGAGGGTTTGATTGAAATAATCCCTCATCGTGGCACTTTCGTAAGCCAATTGTCGCGGAAAGATATCCGGGAGATGCTGGAAATAAGATTGGCGCTTGAATTGTACGCCGCTTATTCCCTAATCCAAAGCGGGATCAACAACACCAAAAACATTGAACGATTAAAATCCATCATTAATAAACTCGCTAAAGCGCTTGAAAACAACGACAATACCAAATTTACTCTTTACGATCGCGAATTCCATCACACATTGGTGAAACTCACCGGAAACAGCCGGTTGGCCGATTTACACAAAAACTTAATTGAAAACCCCAACATGATCCGGATATACGCTTACAAATTTCCAGAACGATCGGTTGACACCATCTCCGAACATGAACTGATACTGCGCGAGTTGACCGTGGGGAACACCGATAAGCTCATCCAATCCATCGGCAGCCACTTAGCCACCGTCCTCCACGACTTGCAATCGTCGGAGCATCCGGAATTGGCCGGTCTTAAAACAAAATAACAAGGCTGTTTAAGCATTACGAGTTAATTTCTCGTAATTCTTACTTCAATATCCCGTAGCCTTCGGCCGAATTATCCCAAAAAGGCGCGGTTTTAAGAAAGGAGGGATTATTGTTCCAAACCGGTACTAAAGAAAGCGGGCTGTTAATTTAGGTAAAATTTAAAAAGGGGGTTTTGCTTGTGAGAATTTCAGGTCTGACCAAAAAAATCATGCTTCGGGGAGTTATCGGACTATTATTCATCGGCCTAGTTCTTTCAGTCACCGTAAACTCCGGCACTTCCTTTGCCAAGGCTGGCATTAAATGGAGCCCCATGACTTCGCGGTTGCTCGCCGATACATACCAGTTACCGGCTGGAGCTAAAGAAGCGGTTGCCCAAGAAGGCGTTAAAAAGATTGTCGCCTATAACTGGGGCGATCTGGCTTTTGACCCGGCTACCGTTCTCAATGGTAAGATTTTTAAAGATCTTACCGGTGTAGATATCGAATTTGTCGGCTTACCCGATGAACAGATGTATCCGAAATTACAAGCGGTCTTTATGGCCAAATCACCGGCCGTGGATGTTGTTCCGCTTGATGCCACTCTTTATGTAGCGTTCGCCAAAGCCGGCTGGCTGGAACCCCTTGATTATCTCTGGGATAACAATGCTTGGAAGGAATTCTCCCCCGGGCTCAAAAAAGCGCTTACAGTTGATGGCCATGTTTATAGCACGCCGCAATGTTCCCGTATCGTTACCGCCTTATTTTACAGACCCAGTATGCTGAAGGCCGCCGGTTTCGATGCTCCGCCCAAAACCTGGGACGAATTTGACGCCATGGCCAAAAAACTCACCAAAGACACCAATGGCGACGGCGTAATCGATCAATGGGGTTACGCTTTCTCCGGCGGCGGTGTTCAAGATGGCGCTTACAGCTTAATGAGTTCCATGTATCTTTTAGGCGAGAAATTGATTCAGAACAACGGTAAAATCAAAGTCAATTCCAAAGGCGCCATTAAAGCTCTCGACCGTTTAGTGAAGATGCGCAATGAGTGGAAGGTTGTCCCGCCGTCCGTCACCGCTTATCAACACGGCGACACCCAGGACTTGTTCAAGGGCGGAAAAGTGGCCATGTTAATCGAACCGACCTCCTTCTTCTCGGAAATCTCCGATAAAAAGAGTTCCGCTATAGCCGACGATATAGCGATCGCTCCCCAACCGGTAGCCTACAAAGGCGGCCCGGCCACCAACAATCTGGAGATTAACATGTGGGGTGTAAGCCGCTTCTCCAAGGCCAAAAACACCGCTTCTTTATTCTGTGATTACTACCACAGCAAACAGGCGGCAGTTAACGAGTTCACCATGGAATGCAACGAGCCTTGGATGTTTGCCGTTCTCAACGACTCAAAAGTTAAATCCACTTTGAACGAACAATACTTGAATGTTGTGAAAGAAGCTCTCAAAGACACCAGAACCGAGGTTTACGCTGATCAAGGCCTGGCCAACAAGATCATCATCAGAGAGATGCAAAATGCCTTAACCGGTCAGAAGACCGCCAAAAAGGCTCTGGATGACGCCCAAGCGGAGATCGATCAGACTGTTAATAAGAAAAACTAATCCCGAGTTGTTATTAAGCGTTTTGACTCAAAAATCCACCTAGAAATTTCAATGGTAAAAGAGAGTGCAGTCACACTCTCTTTTACCCGGACGCTTAGAAGAAGAGGAGAAATTATTATGCCCAACTCAAATTCAGGCATACATCCCAAACAACAAGAACAGCTAAAAGTTCCCTTCTTTGACCGGATCTCCGAATCAAAATATGGCTTTTTAATTACTTTTCCGAGCCTGTTGATTCTAATGGTGGTGGCGGTCTACCCCATGCTGTGGGTAATTTACCTGAGTATGATGGAAGTTAACGCAGCCATGGATATGAGATTTGTCGGACTGGGAAATTATCTGACCATTTTTAGAGATCCGAAGTTCTACCTTTACTTGGAGCATTCCTTAGTTTATACCTTTGGAGCGGTCGCCATCTCGTTCACTGTTGGATTAATTCTAGCTCTATGTCTGGATAAAGCCTTAAAATATACCGGTTTTTTAAGAACCGCCGCCTTATGGACCTGGGCCATACCTCCAGTAGTGGCTTCGGTTACTTGGAAATGGATTTTCAATGATGTTATCGGCGTTTTGAATGATCTATTATTCCGGCTCGGAATTATCCATAGCCCCGTTCCTTGGCTTTCCAACGGAAAGCTGGCCTTGGTCTGTTTATTCCTCACTCATGCCTGGACCGATATTCCGTTTATCATGATTCTTTTGCTAGCCGGTTTACAGGGGATTCCCCATGAACTATACGAGGCGGCCGGAGTTGACGGTGCTTCCGGTTGGCAGCAATTTAAAAAAGTGACACTGCCGCTTTTAAAGCCGACTATCGTAGTGGCGCTGCTTATCTCTACCACCTTTGCCTTTCGCACCTTTGACATAGTCTTCACTTTGACAAGAGGGGGACCTGGTGATTCCACCGAATTGCTGGTGACCTATTTATATAATAACGCCTTTCAATTCCTAAACTTTGGCTATGCTTCCGCCCTATCGGTGGTTATGGTTTTGCTGACTATTACCTTTGTTTTGATTTACACCAAAGTCTTGCAAAAGGAAGATTACTAAAACCGGTTTTCCAAGCTCATTTAGAGGCTCTTCGTTTGATTAACCGATATTCAGGCAAATAGCTTGGCACAACAGTGACGTAAAGCTTATTATAAAGGGAGTGTAATTTATGCCATCCACTGATAGCAACCTTGGCATAGAACAATCCTTTACGAACCGCGGCAAGCCCGGTTCCAAGGGATCGCTCTTCAAAGCCATCTGGAAAGTACGCGGCCGGATTGCCGCTTATTTGGTCATCTTTTTTTATCTGTTGATCGCCTTATTCCCGTTATACTGGATGTTTTTAACCGGTATCAAGCCCAACGCCGAGATCTATTCGCAGCGGCCGACCTACATTGTTCAACACCCGACTCTGGAACATTTTCAGGCCATAATCAAAGGCCGGCCCACTCTTTTTTACTTCCGGAACACTGCGATTATCGCTTTGGCCACTACTTTTTTATGCATCGGGGTCGGGACAATAGCAGCCTATGGATTTGCCAAGTATAGATTTAAGGGAAGCAATTTTATTCTCTTTTCAATTTTGGCGATGCGGATATTCCCGCCGATTGCTTTAATCGTTCCTTTATACTTTATGATCAGCAACATCCATTTAATCGATACTGTCCAGGGTTTAATCATTGTTAATCTCTATTTGACACTGCCGTTCTATATCTGGATCATGCGGGGTTTCTTTCAGACTCTCCCCAAAGAACTTGATGAAGCCGCCCGGATTGATGGCTGCAGCAGGATGCAGGCGTTTAGACGGGTCATGCTGCCGATTAGTTTTCCCGGAATGGCGGCGGCGGCTATTATCACTTTTATGTGGACCTGGAATGAATTTCTTTTTGGGATGATTTTAAGCGTTACCCCGGCGGCTAAAAATATCTCCGTCGGCACAGTGGATTTTATCACTGATCTTAATATATCCTGGGGCCAGATGAGCATTTACGGTTTTCTGGCCTGCCTCCCCGCGTTTATATTTGTAATTATCTTTCAACGCTACATCGTTAAAGGTTTAACAGCAGGCGCGGTAAAGGGTTAAGCTCAATATATACTACATCAAAATTGGAGGTAATTGCTATGGGAAAGAGTTTTGAAATGATTCCGAGGGAGGTTAAGAAGGTTAAGACCAAATACCGGAAGATCGTCACCAAGATTCCGGTCCCGGAGTCATTAGCCATAATCGAGGATCTCCGGAAATACGAGCCGCGTTCCATGAGCGGACAGCCGTTGATAATCTGGGATCGGGCCGAGGGTATCAATGTTTATGATAAATACGGCAACCAATGGATTGATTTCAGTTCCGGCGTGGTGGTTACCAACTCCGGTCATTGCAATCCCGCTGTTCAAAAGGCAATCCTAGATTTGGTGAAACATGGTCTCTTACATACGTATTGTTTTCCTAATGAAGCCCGGGCCGGATTGGTTAAAAAACTGGCTGAAATAGCGCCGGAACCGTTAAAAAAGGTGTTTTTACTGACCACCGGGGCTGAAACCACCGAGTGCGCCATTAAACTCTGCCGGACTTACGGCAAGAAAAACGGCGGGCCTAAGAAGATTAAAATTATTACCTTTGAGGACGCGTTTCATGGCCGGACTCTCGGTTCGCTACAGGCCGGCGGTTCGGTGAAGGCCAAAGACTGGGTGGTTAATCTGGATCCTGACTTCTATCAGGCGCCTTATCCCAACAGTTTCAAATATGACTGGGCGGATCAGCGCAATCCCAATTACTCCGATGATAAATGTTTCAACGCCTTCCTGGCCTATCTGGAAAAAGAGCATATCAACCCTGAACATATAGCCGGAATTATGTCCGAAACCTTCCAGGGCGGTTGGGTTGAGTTGATGCCGGCCGGTTTCGCTCAAAAATTACGCCAGTTCTGTGATAAATACAATATTTTACTGGTCTTTGATGAAGTCCAGGCGGGTTTCGGACGGACCGGAAAATTGTTTGCCTTCCAACACTACGGGGTGGTTCCCGATCTGATGTGTTGCGGCAAAGGAATCTCCAGTTCACTGCCACTCTCGGCTATTGTCGGCCGTCAGGATGTTATGGATTTGTATGGCCCGAACGAAATGACCAGCACTCATACGGGGAACCCTGTTTGTTCCGCAGCTGCCTTAGCCAATATTAATTACATCATCGAGAAACATCTGGTGGAAAACGCCGCCAAATTGGAAAGCGTCTGTCTGGACCATCTCACTAAACTGCAGCAGAAATATCCGGAGATTGGCCATGTAAAAGGAGCCGGCCTGGCCTGGGGCTTAGTCTTTGTTAAAAAAGGCACCAAAGAGATTGACCCGGATTTGGCCCACGACATTGTCAGAATCTCGATTGAAAAAGGCTTGATGTTTTTCGCTCCGGTAGGCGCGGGCGCCACCATTAAAGTTTGTCCGCCGCTTATCATCAACAAAGAAGCCCTTACGGAAGGGCTGGAAGTATTTGCGGAAGCGATTGCTGAGGCCGTTGCTTTAAGAAATTAATTCTAGCATTTAATCTTTTTCATGGAACCTCAGTGCTGACTTTACCTGTGACAGTCACCCGGCAAGTGTTGGAGTAACTCACCCCGAAGTTTCACACATCCCTCTCTTCTGCGGATTTCTGCGGAAGAGAGGGGCCGGGGGTGAGTTCACTTTCAAAATCCGGGTTTAATAAATTATCGATCTTTTGACCGCTTAAAGGGTATAATTTTTAGGGGTATAAAACTAAACCAAAAAAGTTTTGGCAACCCCCTTTCCCCCTGTGGGGGCAGAAGTAAAACTTTTAGAGACAAGATTTTCAAGCATATTCAGAAATAGCATCCCCAATCTTTTGTCTTTTAGAAAGCTTCCAAAACCTAATGTTTGCCCCCTGGGGGATAGGGGGTCGGTTTTTAATTGGCTTACTGGCTTATCTCTACTATTGTGTATTTTTTCAGGAGGCTAAAATATGCAGCCTAAAATATTGATCACCCCCAAATCATTCGGGAACTTTAAAAGTAAAGCCTATCCGTTGCTGGAG
>JBLNCU010000028.1:0-31394 GCA_050260935.1 Bacillota bacterium | reverse complement strand
ATAAATCGTGGTAAAAATTTTTTTAAAAAAATTTTAGCCGCAGAGACGCAAAGATTTAAAGAATCAATTTCCTCATTCTTCCAAGCCTTAGTGTCTCTGGAGCTACTACCTTGATAGGCGTAATTTTCTTTGATCTATTCGTCACGGGGCACAGAGACACAAAAAAGATTTTTAAAATTGATATCCAATTCTCCGCGTCTCCATGTCTCCGTGACTAGTCGTACGCGCTAGGTTTACCAACTTATTCATGATCCAAATACCCCAACCTGTATCCTTCGCGGTTCATGTTGGCAATGATCCGGCAGGCCTCAACCATTGATTTCGAGATGTTTTTACCGGCAAAAATCACCCGGCCCTTTTCTCCCAAACGGCCTACCCGGCCCGCAATTTGAATCAACGTCCGGCTGTCATAGATCTCTTCCTCATCGGCCAGCATAACCAGGACATCCAAATCGGGCAGGGTGATCCCCCGCTCGAAAACGGTTGAAGCAACAACAAAGAGAATTTCCCCTTTCAATAGGCTAAGCTTGATTTCTTCTCTCCTCCCAACCTTGGAATGGGCTATGCCTCCGGGCACTCCCCGGGCATGGGCCCATTTCACCAACAATTTCCCCCACTCCTCTATCAGCTGGATGGTTGGTAAAAAAATCATCCTCCGGCGGGCATTGGTTTTCAATTCCAATATAAAGTCGGCGATCAATCCCGGCGGGGCCCAATCCGGGCCTGCTCTTTTATCCAAATAAAAATGCTCCTTTAAAAGCTCGGGAATTATTAAAGGCTGCCGGTGGTAGCGGGCTGGAATCGAAACATAGGGCAGACTCCCGGCTGTGGCCTTGTGAATCCAGTTTTGGCTGGGAGTCGCCGTCATAATCACCAAGCGCCCCTTATCCTTTACCGCGCGGTCAACTGCATAATGGAGCATCGCGCTGCCTTCGTAAGGAAAGGCATCCGCCTCATCCAAAATCACCAGATCAAATCCGCGGTAAAAACGGAGACATTGGTGGGTGGTGGCAATCGTTAAAGGTTGATCCCGGAACCGCTCCCCGCTTCCGCCATATAAAACGGCAATTTCCAGGCCGGGAAAAGCTTTTTGAAATCGCGGCAAAAGCTCAACAACCACATCTTTCCGGGGAATAGCATACAAAACTCTCCCGCCGCTTGAGAGCACCTTGGCGACAATCCCAAAACTGACTTCGGTTTTCCCGCTACCGCAGACCGCCCAAACCAGGAATTGTTTCTCCCCGGTATCCAGAAACTTCTCCAGTGCCAGCGAGGCCCTTGCTTGCGGAGGGGTTAGCCCAAAATCCAGCGCCGGTTTTACTAAAGACACGATGGGCGTAAGATCGGGGTATGCCTGTGAGTATAATGGAATGCAACTTTTGGCCCACCCCATGCTCTGGCAATTAGTACAAGTAAAACAATGCCGGCTGCCGCAAAAAAGGCAGTCGCCCTCATTGATTCCTTTGCTCTCGCCGCAGCGCCGACAGTATGGAATTCCCAAGTCATCAAGGCCTACCGCCGCTTCCCGCCTTACTTCGGAATGGAGGCAAAGATATTGGAGCCAGTTTTCAGGATCCCAAGGCAAGTCGTAGCCGTTGGCTTTGATTAATTCCGGAATCTCCGTCCCTAAAAGGGCCCTGCCCCAAAAAAGCGCTTTGATATCCGGTACATCAATATCAGCCAGTTGCCAGTCATTAATATTCTGTTTTGCAACCGCGGCATGTTTTTGGGGATAGATTTCCTTTAATAAACGTTTGGCCATTTTGGGCAGATTTGAGGCCTCATTCTTGGGAGCATACCGGTTTAATCGTGCCAGAAGCTTTTCGGCAATCCAGATTGGTTGCGGAGGCGTCAGCAAATACATCTCCCGACAGCCGGACCGCCGTAAAAAATAGGCGTCGATCTTGGGGTTACTGCTGATATTGATGGAAATACGACCTTCCGGAGCAATCGACCAATATAAAAAGTATTTAGGAGAAAGCACTTCCACCCTCGCTTAAAACTTTTTTACCTAATTGTTTCTATTATAACATAAAATTACAGTATTTTTAATTTTTTGGTTTCAACTGTGGAAATTCACGGGAGTGTTTACTTGAAGGAAGTAAAGGGGGGAAATGGGAAATACAGATTTACACCGCTTTTTGCAACCTCTCCAGCAGCAGCGAGTGCCGCTCCTCAATCTTGTTATTCTTAACGGCAATGGCAATGGCTTTCTTGGTCCCAATCAGCACCACCATTTTTTTGGCCCTGGTTACCGCGGTATATAACAAATTCCGTTGCAGCATCAAAAAATGTTGCGTGGTTACCGGCAAGATTACCACCGGGTATTCATTGCCCTGGCTTTTATGAACGGATATCGCGTAAGCCAGAACCAGTTGATCCAGTTCCTCGTTTTCATAGAGGACCATCCGCTCCCCTTCCAGCTCCGGAAAGCCTATTACTACGCTATGATCCTCAGGGTCAATCAGACGGATCCGGCCGATATCACCGTTGAATACCGCCTTTTGATAGTCGTTTTTTAATTGCATTACCTTATCGCCGACCCGGAAAATAAGGTGGCCGTTTTTTAACTCGGGTTTGGCCGGGGATGGCGGGTTTAATGCCTCCTGCAAGCGGATGTTTAAGTTCTCAACTCCGGTGATGGTCCGGCGCATTGGCGTCAACACTTGAATGTCCTCCACCGGATCACAGTGCAAATAACCGGGGATTCTCGTCTTGACAAGTTCGGGAATTGTCTCCACTATATGCTCGGGATTGCCGTCTTCAATGAAGAAAAAATCCTGGTCTTTAGCCAAATACGGAAATTCGCCCTGATTTATTCTATGGGCATTGGAAATTATCAGACTCTCCCGGGCCTGCCGGAAGATAACATTCAACCGCACCACCGGAATCCGTCCCGACTGGATTAAATCCTGCAACACTGTTCCAGGACCCACCGAAGGCAACTGATCGACGTCCCCCACCAGGATCAGACGAGTGCCGGGGGTGACCGCCTTCAACAAATTATAAAACAGCAATAAATCCACCATCGAAAACTCATCAATAATCAACACCTGAGTTTCCAGCGGTTCCTCCTCGTTATGCTGAAAACGGTTCCCATCAATAACCTCCGCCCCGTAACCCAATAGCCGGTGAATAGTTTTGGCTTCTTCGCCGGTGGTCTCCGCCAAACGCTTAGCGGCCCGCCCGGTTGGGGCCGCCAGCATCGCCTGTAGCTTAGCCGCCTTGAATAAATGCAAGATCGCCTTAATAATAGTAGTTTTGCCTGTTCCCGGGCCCCCGGTTATAACCAGAAGTCCGTTATCAAGGGCTTTCAGCACCGCCGCCTTCTGGTTCGGCGCCAAAGTGATCTCATTGGCTTCCGAGTATTGTTTCAATAATTTGTCGACATCTATAGCCACAGCCGGCAATTCACACCGCATTAAGCTTTGGAGTTTAGCCGCCACTCCGATTTCACTGAAATAAAAAGCGGCCAGATACAGAATATTTTGGCCGGCGAATACTTCGCGGTAGATCTCCTTCTTCACCACCAGATCTTCAATTACCCCGGCCAGCTGTAAATCGTTCACCTCGAACTCCCGGGCCGCTTTGGTTAGTAACTCGGTTTCGTAAGCGAAAAGATGCCCTTCATTGCTGTTTTCAGTCAACAAATAACGAATTCCGGCCCGGATCCGGTAGGGGGAATCTTTTTGAATACCCAATTTTTGAGCTATTTGATCCGCTATTTTAAAACCGATCCCGAAAACATCCTCCGCTAGGCGGTAAGGATTTTCCTTAACCACCTTAATGGCTTCATTCCGATAGGTGCGGTATATCTTTAAGGCATAACCGGGACCTATGCCGACTCCTTGTAAGAAAACCATGATCTGCTGTATTTCAGTCTGTTCCTTAAGGCTTTCGGAGATCCGCTCGGCCTTATTCATACTGATACCGGGGATTTCGATCAGTTTTTCCGGGGTGTTTCGAATTACCGTCAAAGATTCCAGGCCGAAATGCTTGACGATTTTTTTGGCAGTGGCCGGGCCGATTCCTTTTAGTAAACCGCTGCCCAAAAAACGTTCGATTCCCAGCAAAGTCTGGGGATCTTCGGAATGCAATTCTTCCACCTGAAACTGCGCGCCGAACTCCTTATGCTGAACCCATTGACCCTTAACCGCCAGACTTTCCCCCAGGTATAATGGGGGTAAATTTCCGACGATGGTGACGGGTTTGCCGGTTTTCAGCTTCAACTTGGCCACCGTATAGAAGTTATCTTCATTATAGTAGGTTATATGGTCGACAACACCCTCAAGCTCCAATAGGCTACCTCCGTCATGTATAATAAGCCAGGCTCTGCAACTCCAAAGTCACATCGGATGTTCGCAACTTAACATCGGCCGGGGTTTTGATCGACGCCGGCACGAAATTCAAAAACGATTTAACCCCGTTTTCAATACAGACATCCACCATCTCCTGGACATTCAAAGCCGGAAAGGTAAGAATCATCATTTTAATATCCAATTCCCGGATAATCTTGGGCAACAGATCCGGATGGTAAACTTCCACTTCTGCTATTTTACGGCCGATCTTTTTTTCATCAATATCAAATAAAGCGACAATTTCCAAAGGCTGGTGGACTTTGTTTTTTTGGTGGTACCTAACCAGGGCGGCTCCTAAATTCCCGGCTCCGATAAGTCCAACTCTAATCTCTCGATTCAATTTAAGCACTCTCCGTAATTCCGCCCGCAACGATAAAGTCTGGTAACCCACTCCTTGTTTTCCGAAGACTCCAAAATAGGATAGATCTTTGCGAACCTGCCCGGAAGAACTGCCCACTATTTTAGCCAATTGCTCTGACGAGATGATAGGAGATTCATCCGGGTCAAGGATTTCCAACGCTCTTAAATAGAGAGGCAACCTGCGTATCACAACATCAGGCACTTTTCTTTGGGCCATTCCCGCATCCCCTTTGACTGATTTAACTGTTCTTGTTTTTCGACAAACATCCGGCTTTTCCTTTTTCTTATGCCGCGCTTTCCATTATTTCACCTTGTTTGAACCTCCTTAAAAAATTCTCGGATTTATTCTAATTAAATGGAAGGAAAGGCCGGTTTTCCCTCGAAAAATATATTTAGGCAATAGAAGAAGGGCCTGGTATTCATATAGTTTTGTCAACAAATGCGTCCGGAGCGCCTAAACAACAAAATTATACGAACCAGACTCTTTGCCTATTGCCTGATTTCCGGATTTATCAGGAGGGGGTTTTTTGTTCTACTTCAATTTCCTGGCCAAACTTATCAGCGTTCTTCATTCAGGCGAGGAGCCTAAGCATTTGGCTGCCGGTTTTGCCTTAGGTTCGATTATTGGTTTAACTCCTTTGAACTCTTTGCATAACCTAATCATTTTCTGCTTGATTCTCTTATTGAATGTAAGCATCTCCGCAGCTACCTTCGGTATTTTCGTCTTCAGTCTTTTCGCCTATTTATTGGACCCCATCTTCCATAATATCGGCTATTTTTTCCTGGTGAAGGTGGAGTTCCTCCGCCCTTGCTGGACCTACCTCTATAATATCCCGATCGCCCCCCTGACAAGGTTTAACAACACCGTGGTCCTGGGGAGCTTTGTCTCATCCCTAGTGTTATTGTTACCGGTCTATCTGGGATTTAAAAACCTGGTCCTTTATTACCGGATTCATTACGCCGAAAAAGTTAACCAGTGGAAGATCATGAAGATTATTAAAGGCAGCAACCTGGTTCAACTTTATAATAAAATCAAATTTAACTCTTTTTAGGTCGTGAATTTAAATCCGGGAAATGTCAAGGAGCTAGGAGTCGGAAGCCAGGAGCCATAGAAATTTATTCTTCCTACAAACCCTTTCTATTCTTTAAAGCTTTAATCTGAATCCCGAATTCTGTCTCCTAGATCCTTAACTCACCTGAAAAGACAAAACATCCATGCCGGGCAAGGAGTATCAACATCATGCGTTGGAAAGCAATTTATATTCTGTTGGCGTTATTAACCTTATTTGGAATCATCGGTTTCTTTTTTTTGGACGCCATGATCGGCTGGTCGATCGAGCATTCGCTGGAAACGATCACCGGGGCCAAGGTCGATGTAAACCATTTACATCTTGACCTCAGGAGACTGAAAATAACCATCGCCAAATTACAAATCGCCAATCCCAAAGACACCTGGCGCAATCTGGTTGAAACCAACGGCATCAGTTTTCAGATGGCCTGGGAACCTCTTTTTTCCGGGAAGATTGTGATTGAAGAGATTGCCGTCGCCGACCTGATGATCAATACCAAACGCCGCACCGACGGTCGGATCAAAAAGTTTATTTTACCCGGTCCTTTTGGCCGGGCCCAACGAAAATTAAATAATGATATCGCCGCTGTTCCAGTGCTTAATCCGCAGACAATCGGGGAACAAGTTTCCACCGATAGACTATTTTCCTCCTACAAACTGAAGACCCAATTCTCGGCCGATGATCTCCGCAACCAAATTGAAGCTTCCAAACGCAAATGGGAAAAAAACCTGGAGAAACTGGCGGAAGTCAAAACTAAAATCGGCGCCTTTCAAGATGAATTACAGCGGTTGCAATCAATACAGCCCAAAAATATCGCCGAGTTAAAAAAGAAGCTGCAGACCCTGGAAGAAATCGGCCAATCGGGTGGGGCTTTACGGACCGAGTTGACCGATAACGTCAACAGCCTCGAAAGTGATTTCAAAGGTTTAAAAAGCGAGATCCTTAATTTAAAAGAATCAGCCGACGCCGATGTCAAGGCGCTGTTAAATCTGGCCAAGTTGCCGGATTTTGAGTCGGTAAACATGGCCGAGGCGCTTTTCGGAAAGGCTTTGTTGAATGAGACTTCCCTCTTTGTAGACATAGTCGACAATCTGCAAAAGCAGATCCCGGTTTCCCTTGATAACCCGCCTAAAGAGGAACATCCCCGCGGGGGCCAAGAGATTGTTTTCCCCGGACGGAAAACCTACCCGCGCCTGCTTATAAAACATGTCACCATTTCAGCCAAAGGCACCCCCGGCTCATCTTTAGACGGCTATTATGCCAAGGGTGCCATGGAAGGCATTACCAGCGAGCCTCAGATTTACGGCGCGCCGATGCTGTTGAAAATATCAGGCCAGTCACCTAATCAAGCTTTTCTGGAATTAAACGGAACCTTAAACCACCTGACCCCGGCCATTGACGACCGTTTTCATCTGGCAGCCGGCGAATTGCCTCTGCCCGATTTCCGGCTTCCCCCAAACCGCTTTTTACCTGACCGGATAAGCTCCGGGAAGGCTTACATCTTTTCGGATCTCCAGGTCAAGCCGGGTCATTTTCGCCTTGATTTAAGGGTTGAAAGCCGTAATCTGGTTTGCAACTACTCCCAAAAGGCTCCGGCTGATGATCTGTTAGCCGAAATCGTTCAAGAAGTCCTTTCCGGGGTTGATCAGATTACTATCCGCTACCAATTGGAAGGGATCAATAAAAAATTAAGAATGAAAATATCTTCCGATGTCGATCAAATAATCGCCAACCGCTTCCGGACGGTGATTGGGGCCAAAGTCGACCGGACCGTGCAGGAGATCAGGCAGCGGGTCAATGATTTTCTCCTGGCTAAACAGAATGAACTGGAGACGCTCCGCCATAATTATCAACAAGAAATAGCAGCCCGCTTAAATAAATATCAGGAACTGGTAAATAAGGAGTTGCAAATTGTCGACAGCCGGAAAAAGGAAGTTGAAGCTCAGATAAACCAGCAAACCGAGAAGGAAAAACAAGCCGCTGAAAGCCTTAAAAAAGAGTTGGAGGATAAAGCCAAACAGGAACAGGATAAAATCAAAGAGGATTTACAAAATAAACTGCAACAACAATTACCGAAATTTTAAAAAAGGGGTTTTGGTTTCTAATGCGTCAAAGCAAATTGTTGGCTCTTATTTGGGTAACCATAGCTTTTACCTTGCTGATTCCCACCGCCGCCCTGGCAGTTCCCAGCAGTGATCTCCCTTGGGACTGGGTTGACCTGGGTTATAACGGGGCGGATTATTCCATCGGATTCGGCGCCCGCGACCCCAACCTGGGAGAACATATCGGACTTGAAGCGGGAGCGTTTTTTACCGGTAACAGCACTTCTCCTGGTATCGATCTCCTTTATTTCTTCGACCCTTCAGAGTCTTTTTCATTAAATATCGGTCTTGGCGCCTTTTCCCGGGACACCGGTTCAACCACTGAATACGGAATTTCTTACTCGGGAAACCTCTGGTTTCATCTGGGAAACACAGTTGCCGGAGTCGGTTATCACACTCAGCGGGGTGCCACTTTGAGATGCGGTTTATGGTTTTGATGGTTCTCCTCCCGGGCGGGGAAGAGACAAAAGTAGTGAGGTCTCACCCCAAATTAGGGGAAAACGCCTTCCCAAACTCCTCCAGAAAACCATCAGCGGCTTCTTTAACTTCGCCGCTCATCGGATAGGCAAACTCCCGGAGTTTGGGCTGTATTCCCAGGACAATTACTTGGCAATCAATTGTTTGAACCAAATAATCGGCCAGGATCTTCAAGGGCAGCGTGTGGGTGGAGAAACTGACGCCCCCGATCCGTTCCCGTTCGATAATTGCAAAAGTCCCCGGCTCTTCTCCAAGATCGGCGGCGTCAAAAATAACCACATGAGATGGTTTGCGGCGGCGAATCTCCCCCGAAAAATTCTCCGGGGCCGATTCGCCAAGATAAAAGGAGAGTTCCTTTCGGCAATCCGGGGTCAACAATTCCTGCAGCCTGGTGACTATATACAAACCTACTGAATCATCGGACCTTAAAGGTGAACCAACCCCTAAAAAGGCGATTTTCACCGCACTGGCCAAGCGTTCCGTCAGAATGCCGGCGGCCTCGGCGTTGTTCATTCCTGAGTCTCCTGCAGTTTAGCCCGCTCATACTGAGCCAACTCAAACTGAGGCGTGATACTGAGGGCTTTCCGCGGACAGGAATCAACGCACTGGGCGCAATAAATACAATGATCCAAAGAAAAGTTGGCCTTGAAGACTTTATCCTCGCCTACTTTTTCAATGTTAATGGCTTTAGCGGGGCAATCCCGCATGCACATTTTACAACCGATGCAATTTTGAGAGTTAAAAGCGATTCTACCCCGGAAATCTTCGGGGACCACTGCTTTCTCAAAAGGATATTTCACGGTAGCCGGAGGCTTTCCTAAACTGGCGAAAACTTCCGGAAAAATCTTCCCAGGGTGTTTCATTTAAAGACACCTCTTTATTTATAAGTTATACCCGGGAGAATTGCATAACCCAAACTTTGACTTAAATGTAACGCCAAGGATATAGAGAGGCGGTTATGCAATTCACGAACCTAGATAAAATAGGCTTTAACAATGATATTGATCAATAATTGAATCAAGGCAATCGGGGCCAGATACTTCCAACTGAACTTCATCATTTGTTCGATTCTTACTCTGGCCATCACCGTGCGGAAAACTGTTAAAATAGCTACCACCAGTAACGTTTTCACCACAAATAGGAGAAAGCCTAAAACCGGATGGAGACCGAAGGAGCCGCCCAGAAAAACGGCTGAGATTAAAGTGGCCACTACCACTAACTCTAAATCAGTGGTCAGACGGAATAGAGCCATCAAACGGCCGCTGAATTCGGTAAAGCTACCGGCTACGATCTCGGTTTCAGCCTCGGGAATATCAAAGGGCACCCGTTCCAATTTCCCTTGCAAAGCCACTAGGGAAACCAAAAAGCCGAGCAGGTTGACAGCCAACAGTTCCGGGCGGTGCAGGAAAAACCGGTTAATACCGCTGATGGACCAAGTTCCGGCCAGTAAGCCGGGGCCTAAAAGCGACAATAGTAAAGGAACCTCATAGGCAAAAAGCTGAGTCAAATTCCGGACCGAGCCGATGGTAGAAAAAAGTGACGTCGAATGCCAGCCGGCCAAGAAGAATGTAAGGGTGGGAATTGTTAACAGATAGAACACTACGATCAAGTCGCCTTCAAAGGGAAAGGGGGCCTTGGTTCCCCAGACCGGCAAGTATAAAAAAGCCGTTAAAACCGCAGCCATGGCGAATATCGGCAACAGCCGGAACATTACCTTGTCGGCGGCTTCGGGGATAATTTCCTCCTTGGCCAGTAGTTTAATAAAATCAGCCTCTGGCTGAAACCAGGGCGGGCCGACCCGGTTTTGAAAACGGGCGTATAATTTACGATCAACCCATTCGCAAAGCAGGCCATAAACCATTAAAAATAAAAAGCCCGGGAATACCAACATATATAATAAAGTCCATTCAATGCTCATAACTTCACCACCAAGAAATTGATTTATAAAGATTAAGGCTAGAGGCATTAGGCAACAGGCACTAGGCAATAGAAAGACTGACGTCGGAATTCTCACTTGAGACTTTTACCTATTGCCTTTTGCCTATGTCCTATATCTTCGAAAGATCATACCCTCGCCTCTTGTACCAGTCGATACTGTATTCCCGTAATTGTTTCCAATCCAACAGATTGTCTTGTTTTCCGTCAACCACCCGGATGACCCGGTCGGTACAGGAGAAACAAGGGTCAATGGCTGCAATCACGATGGGAAAATCGGCCAGAAAACCGCCGCGTAACATCTCCCTAACGGAAGCGGCATTGGCCAGAGTCGGGGCGCGGACTTTCACCCTTTCCGGCAGTTCGGTCCCATTGGCCCGTACGTAATGAATATCTTCACCACGGGGCGCTTCATAACGGGAGACCGCTTCCCCGGCCGGAATCTTCCGGGGCACTTTTACGGAGATCGGGCCTTCCGGGAGCTTTTCCACCAATTCCCGGAGCATCCTATAACTCTCCAGCAATTCATAAACCCGGACAATGGTCCGGCCCAGAACGTCGGAGTGATCGTCGGTAATCACCTTCCAGGAAAGCTCGGCATAAACTCCATAGGGATCGTCTTTACGGACATCGCGCGGAATGCCCGAACCGCGGGCCGTCGGCCCAACAGCGCCGTATTTTAGAGCGTCCTCTTTCGATAATTTACCGACTCCGGCCAAACGACCTATAAACGTGGGTTCGTTGGTGGCAACCTTGATATAATACTCGGTCCGTTCGGTTAAAGCGCTTAAGCTTTCCAGGATCTTTCCGGCTTCGGCGGCATCGATATCCCGGCGCACCCCGCCCAGGGTATTGATACCGTAGTTGACCCGGTTTCCGGAGATCAGCGCTAAAATATCCAGCACAATCTCCCGATCCCGCCAGGCATACATCAGCAACGTATCGAACCCTACCTCGTGCCCGGCAACGCCCAGCCATAACAAATGGCTATGAACCCGCTCCAACTCTCCGATGATGGTCCGAATGTATCGAGCCCGGGGCGGCACTTCCACTCCGGCAATCTCCTCAACCGCCTGCACGAAGGCGGTGGAATGCGAATGGGAACAAATACCGCAAATTCGTTCGATCAAATATATATCTTGAATGTAATTACGGCCTTCACAGGCTTTTTCAATTCCCCGGTGGTTGTAACCCAGTTTGATTTCGGCGTCCACAATTTGCTCGCCTTCGAGGATCAGGTTGAAACCTTCCGGTTCTTTCAAGGCCGGGTGTTGCGGCCCAATCGGGATTTTAATCTCGCTCATTATTGGTTCACCTCTTCCCGGGACGGAAGCCCTTTCCAGTCTTTACGGAGTGGATATTGCCCCGCCGGCCAGTCTTCCGGCACCGGATATTTGCGTTTGAAAGGGTTGCCCTCGACTTCAATTCCCAATAAGTCCATTAGTTCCCTTTCGTAAAGAAAAGCGCCGGCAAAAATACCGGTAATCGAAGGCATCTTCGGGTTTTCCCTCGGGGTAAAGGTCTTTAAATTCAACATTAACCCGTTTTCGTTATAAAGGTGGTAAATAACTTCAAAACGGCCGCCGTTATCCAAGCCGGTGATCGTACCTAGGTAGTTGATACCAGATTCTTTGAGCTTCTCAACTGTTTTTAGCAGATTCTCCTTGGAAGTCTCGGCGAAAACCCTTCGTTCACGCTGATTGACAATGTTGGTAACCAGTCCGTCCATATTTGATTGTAAAAAGGTTATTAATTCATCATTATTCTTTATCATTTGGAGTCACCCTCCCCCACATAAATAGGGCTGCCGGACTTCTCAAACAGTTCCGGTTTGTCGATCTTCTCTAGTAATTTTACCACTCCATCAATGATCGCTTCCGGACGGGCCGGGCAACCAGGAATATAGGCAGCTACCGGAATTGTGGAGTCTATTCCGCCTTCAACACTATAACATCCGTCAAACACGCCGCCGGAACAAGCGCAGGTGCCAACGGCCACAATAAACTTGGGATCCGGGGTCTGTTCATAAATCCGGCGCAACCGGTCTTTAATCTGTTTGGTCACCGGTCCGGAACAAAGGATGATATCCGCATGACGCGGCGTCCCCTTTAATTGTACTCCGAAACGCTCCAAATCGTACCTGGGAGTTAAAGCATCGATAATCTCTATATCGCAAGCGTTACAGGCTCCGGTGTTAAAATGAAGAACCCAGGGTGATTTAACCCGCGCCCATTTCACGAGCTTCTTCAGCATTTAAATTCACCTCGTAATCAGGGTATAAAGCGAAATTGAGACCCCTATTAGATATAGTATACCCATCAAGGCCAGATTTCCAACCGGCAGGGTGGCCATAATTAAAGCGGTAACATGAATAATAGTAAAGAAGATGGCGAACGGGAAGAAAAGTGAATAATCCGGTTGCACCTTGGTGGCTGGAACATCTTCACCACAAGCGTACTGGCTCCTTTTACCATTGTAGAACGTCCCTTTTTCCGCTAATAACGAGCCAAATATATACAAGAGCAGGCCGATTAATAAAAAGAGCGTAAACGCCACCGGCGGAAATAATAAAATCCTGGAGCCTTCCATGCTTTCACCCCTTAAGATTGGTCAATTTACGAACATTCAAGGAATTTTTCTTCTTATGAATCAGCATTACTATAGCCAAGGCAATGGCGATGGATACCACTTCAACCACAATCATGGTAATGACCAATGATTGGCCCAAAGCGATCCGGCCGTTGGCGTTACCGGCGCTGACGATAGCCAAGGTCACACCCTTGGTCATGATTTCAAACCCGATCAACATCCGGATCAGATTCTTGGCCAGCAGTAAAGTATACAAACCAATACAGACCATCAGGATAACGGCGATTAAATCGATCAAAAAATAATTAGCCATTTGATTTCCCCCGTTTAAATAAAGCTACAACGCCAAAAACACCAACCAGTAAAATAATGATTTGCCCGATTAAATCCAATCCCCGAAGGCCCCATAAAATCTGCCCGACAGTATTCTTTTCCGCCTCTTTGTTTATAACGAGGGGGCCCAGCAAATGTTCCTGGTTCAACCAGAGAATGACCGCCACGAAAAGGATTACGAAGGGCAAAGCCAAAAACCGCCGGTAGTGCTCTTTGATTTTGGAGAGCAGTTCCTCCCCGGTTACCGGCCTGGTTAAGCTAATGGCGTTGATGAACAACACCGAGATCAAACCGGCGCAGACGGAAAGTTCAAAAACTCCGGCCAACGGGGCCCCGAGGTTAAACAACAACAAGGTCAAGCCTAAACTACAAACCAGTAAAGCAATGGCCGCCCGCAGTAAGTCTCTGGCCACGGCGGCTAAAACGGCTGGAATAATAAAGAGAAAAACCAGAATCGCTATGTGAAGCTCCATGACTATACCTCCATTACTTCACTAACAGGCCAAATAATGAATTAACCGGTAGGATTAATTTATCGAGAAAGAACGGGAAGAAGATTCCAACCGCGACGGTAATCGCGGCCATAATAAGGGCCGGCCAGTAAAGGGCAGGCGCCACTTCTTTTACTCCGGCCAGTTCGTCACGGGTTTTCCCGAAAAATACGCTCCGTTGCAGGGACAATAAATATCCAAGCGTAATTACGCTTGCTAAAACGGCAATCATTGAATAAGTGTGATAACCAGCCACCCATAAGGCGATTATAATTATTAGTTTGCTCCAAAAACCTGCCAGCGGCGGGATTCCGGCTGTCGAAAGAAGGCCAATCACCGAAGTCGTCCCAGTAACCGGCATTCTGGAAGCCAAACCGCCCAGTTTATCAAAATCTCTAGTCCCGGTGGCTGTTTCGACCGCCCCGGCATTTAAGAATAATAATGACTTAAAGACCGAATGATTGAAAAAGTGGAAGGCCGCTCCAATCAAACCCAAAGGAGTCCCGGTGGCAAAACCCATTGTAATGTAGCCAATCTGGCTGATGCTCGAAAAAGCGAGCATTCGTTTGAAGTCTCTCTGGCCCAAAGCCAGGAAAGCCCCGAGCACTGTGGATATCGCTCCCAAAAACAACAGGATCCCGGAGAATGATTTGGAAACCCCGAAAACAGCCAGGACTACCCGGATGAGAGTGTATACTCCGCCAACTTTGGTCACGATTCCCGCCAGTAAAATGGAGACCGGCGCCGGGGATGAAGTATAAGCGTCCGGCAGCCAGGCATGAAACGGAATCATGCCGGCCTTAACCGCAAAGGCGAATACCACCAATGCAAAACCCAGTTGGACAATAGGGCCGCCCGTCTTCACTCCAATGGCCAGGTCTGCAAAAGAAACATTACCGGTAATGGCAAATAAAAGCGCTGTTCCCAGCAGTAAAAACACAGTGGCTACCGCCGAAAGCATCAGATATTTAAATGACCCCTCTAAACCAATTTCGTCCTTTTGAAAAGCTATCAAGATAAAGGCTGATATCGAAACAATTTCGATAAACACATAAACAGAAAACAGGTCGGTGGCCATCACTAAACCATTCATACCGGTAACCGCCAACAAAAGCAACCCGTTGTATCCGGGCCGCCGCTCCGGATCGAAAGGAAATCCGGCCGAATAGATGGCGGTCACCAGAGAAACCAAGCCGATTGATAATAGGACCACCAATGATAAGGCGTCAACTTTTAAAGCCAAGCTTTGGCCTAACAACCAATGACCCAAAGTCAGATTCTGACCCCCCAACCAATTATGGTAGGCGATCCAACTCGCTGAACCCACCAAATACAGGCTAACCAGGACCGAAATGAATGTAACGCCTTTGGCCCATACTTTACGCAAAACAGGCATAATAGCTGCTCCAAGCAGTGGAACGAAAATAAACGCTAAAAGCACGGCACTTCCCCCTATGGCACTCGGCGATTTTTAACAACTGCAATCCGGAATCTAGAAGCCGGGAGCCAGAGTCCTTCGGGTAGAAATTGGGCGGACTCCCGAAAATCTATCTACCGAACCCCTCTTAAAAGAACTATATAAAATAAAGAATAATAAAGAGAAAACCTACCAGTGACCATGATAAATAGTTGGCAAAAAGACCATTATGGAACCGGCGGGCCGAAGCGATCAGACTGGAGACCCCCGGTACAAAACTCTGATAAACCCAATCAACCCCCCGGTCGATCCAGAACAAGCCTAAAGCGACATAACGGCCGGCCGCTTTCCCTTGGACATAAGGGTCAAATACCCGGCGTTCAGCCAGGTCATAGACGGTGTGCAGAACCGGAGCTTGGTGGATATGCTCGGAGGCCCCGATACCCTTGCCGCTGAGTTTGACTCCGATTGCATGATTAATGATGGCGATAGTCAGAATCAACACCGAAAACCAGAATAGCTCCCCAAATCCGAAGGTGAAGCGGACCTGAGCCACACCCTCCCTTAAGCTGTCCACCAATGAAGGTTTAATCAAGAAGTTAAGCGGGAACTTAGACCAGACGCCGAATAAAGTGCAACCCAAGGCCAAAACTATCATGGGAATAGTCATTGTCCAATGGGCCTCTTTAACCTGGCTCATCTCCGGCCGCTGTTTCCCAAAGAAGACTGCATGTCCAAGCTTTAAAAATGAAGCGGCGGTAAATAAGGCGCCTAAAACGGCGGCGGCGAAAAAGATTCTATATCCGGCCTCCAGAGTTCCTTCAAAAACCATCTCTTTGGAGACAAAACCATTAAAGGGAGGAACTCCGGAGATCGAGGCCGCAGCCACTAAAAAACAACCGAGAGTAACGGGCATCTGTTTCCAGAGACCGCCCAATTTATTCAAGTCGGTGGTTCCCGTCTGCTTCTCCACTGAACCCCCGGTTAAAAAGAGACAACTCTTATACATGGCATGGTTAATCATATGAAAGAGACCGCCAGCGACACCGATGGGAATACCGGTGCCAATCCCCAGGATCATGTAACCCACCTGGCTGATGGCGTGATATGACAACAACCTTTTATAATCTTTCTGAATCAAGGCCATCATGACCGCAAACACAATCGTAATCGCCCCGATGGACATCACCAATAACTTCATTCCCACGGTTAACACAAAGAAGTCCAAAGCGATCCGGGCCACCAGGTAAATACCGAGCAATTTTTCAAGCGCGGCCGGTAAGAGCGCCATAAACGGCAACGGGGCATCTATAGCGGCATCAGGAATCCAGGTGTGGAAAGGCATAGCGCCGGCCTTGGCCATCGCGCCGATAAACATCAGTACAAAAGCGACTGCGCTTAAACCGGTGGTAGGAAGGTGAATATCGGTCATCACCAGGGTTTTGGCCTGATATCCGGCGATCCCGATTCCAAGCATCAGGCATAAATCGGTTAATCCTACAATCACAAAGGACTTTACCGCTGTTTTGTAGGCGTTCTCATTACCAAGGTTAATCAAGGCGAATAAGGTAATCAGCAAGGCTTCCCAGAAGAAAAGCATAACAACCAGGTTATTTGCCAAAACGGCGCCGATGACCATGGCCTCCGATAAGAACAAAAAACCGTAAAACTGGTTGTTCCGAGGATGATTAACCATAAATAAGGTTGAATACAGAGTAATCAGGAAGGTAAATCCAGCTGCCGCCGCCACAATAAATTGGCTGAATTGGTAAAAACGCAACTGAAAATCAATTCCAAAGCCGGCCCAGGGAATGATCACATTCAACTGTTGCCCCCAGATAATCAAGGCCAGATAAACCAGGAAAGCCGAGATGACAACGCTGATAACCTCCCAAAAATACTTGGCCTTGGCTGGAAAAACCAATAAAAGAAGACCGTAAAGAGCTGGAATGAGAATTAATAAAAGTAAAATGTCGCTCATGATTAACTCCCCATCATCTGCCGCAAGGCAATTTGAATAAACTCATTGGGAAAATGGACCAGAAAACCGCCGACTAGTGATAACCCGGCCAGTAGTGCCACTGAGTACAGCATTGAAGGCGAACCCTCATCGGAAGAAATTTTTAAGTCACCCATAAATACCGTAATAAAGACCCTTAACAAATAAAGAACTGTTAAAAAAGCGCCAAAAATAAAGGTCCCGGCAATCCAGGGGCTGTTCCCTTCAACCGCTCCGGAAATAACCATGTATTTGGCAAAGAAGCCGCCGAAAGGAGGAATCCCCATCACGGAAAGAGCACAAAGCGCAAAGGAAATAGCGGTAATTGGCATTGTTTTAGCCAGGCCTCCCATTTTCCGGATATCCTTGGTATGGGTATTATGCTCCACAATGCCCGCGCATAAAAACAGGCCTCCTTTAGCCAAACCGTGCATCAATATAAATAGTAACGCCCCGCCGATCGCCAACCGGTTGTCCATAAAAAGGCCGAGAAAGATAAAGGCCAATTGGCTGACGGTTGAGTAAGCGATAATCCGTTTGATATCGTTTTCGATCAGAGCCGCTCCTCCGGAAACAAGGGCGCTGACTGCAATAATGACCGGGAGCAACTGGTGCCAGATTGGGGATAAGTCCAAATTCCCCACAAAAATCCGGGCAAAAGCGAATACTCCGATCTTGACTAAAACCGCGGCATGGAGTAAAGCCGTTACCGGTGAAGGAGCTACGCCGGCATCCGGAAGCCAGGTGTGAAACGGCAAAGTGGCTGATTTGGAAAAAATCCCACACATTATCAAAAGCACAGCCAGATCAGGAGCAATCTTACCGCGCATGATCCGGAGATCGAAACTCCCAAAGGTGTTGTACAAGATTACAAAACCCAGCAACATAGCCAAAGCGCCGAAAACCGTAATTAAAAACGCCTTATCGGCCCTAAGAACAATCTCCCGTTCACGGTAGAATCCGATCAAGCGCCAGCAGCAGATAGCGGCAATCTCCCAGAACAAGTAGATATAGAGTAAGTTTTGGGAATAAACCAGCCCCACCATGGAACCCAAAAATAAAACTACCATCAGGTAGTATTCATCTTGGTTTTTTTCATGATGAATGTAGCCTAGTGAATAAAATACGATAATTATTCCAACAAATGAGGAGGCTAAGGCCATAAAAACGCCCAGGGCATCAGCGGCAAAAATGAGGTCGAAACCGAGCGGCAGTTTCAATGAAAATACCGAAGTTACGCCGGATAGAACCGGAAAAATCAAGGATACCGAAGATAGAAAAGAGGCGGCTACCAGTAAAAACGCAGCCAAGTTCCTGGCCTTGGCCGAAAAATGGCCGATTAGCGGCAAAACAAAAGCGCCGATAACCGGGATAAAAATAGCGAATAAAATTGCTTTTTCCATTACTTTCCCTCACTTGGAATCAATTTTCGCCTAACTGGGAAAAACAGGTATTCTTGCTTGAACCGGCTTCAATAGCCTCATTATAACCCGAAAACTGAAAATACTGTATGCAAAATACCTTCAAAAAACAAAACGCTAAAATCTTGTAAATTAAGGCGAACTATTGAATTTCCGATCCAAGATTATTTTACTATTCTTTTGAGGCCTGTCAAGCATCAACATTTAAAAGGACTTAGTAAAATTCGGCAAAAAGATTTAAAAAACCTGCTACAAAAGGTAACAAGTATATAAAAATATCTTTTACATAATTATACATTTTTGTATAGTAATGTAAGCAAATTTTAATGATTATCCCGGGTAGCGCCGGCTATTGGAAATCAAGCCAACACCACCCGGGGCAATTTAATTCTCTAATCCGGATTTGCTCAGGCGCTGTTTGCAAGTTCTTTAACCAGTTCGTTGACGAATACCTTGGCGTCTCCGAAAAGCATAATTGTCTTGTCCATATAGTAAAGCTCATTGTCGATTCCGGCAAAACCGGGGTTCATACTACGCTTGATGACCATGACCATACGCGATTTGTCCACGTCTAAAATCGGCATCCCGAAAATGGGACTATTCTTGTCATGACGGGCTGCCGGATTGGTAACATCATTGGCGCCGATGATTAGGGAAAGGTCGACTTGGGGGAAATCACCGTTGGCTTCATCCATTTCAACGAGTTTATCATATGGAATATCCGCTTCAGCCAATAGTACGTTCATATGACCGGGCATCCGCCCGGCAACCGGATGAATGGCGAACTTAACATTCACACCCCGGCGGACAAGAATATCATAAAGTTCTCTCACTTTATGCTGGGCTTGGGCTACCGCCATTCCATAGCCGGGAACGATCATCACCGTGCCGGCCGCGCGCATTAACTCCGCCGCTTCCTCCGCGCCGGCGCTACGGTAAGTCTTTTCCACAATTGCGTTCCCGGAACTTTGAACTTTCCCGAACGCTCCAAATAGGACGTTCATAAAAGAACGATTCATCGCTTTACACATTATTATGGAAAGAATAAGCCCCGAAGATCCATCCAGAGCCCCGGCAATGATCAGTAACTTGTTGTTAAGCACAAAACCCATCATCGAGGCGGAAAGACCGGCATAGGAGTTCAAAAGCGAAATTACGGTCGGCATGTCGGCGCCGCCGATCGGCAAAATCAAGGCGACACCGAAGACCAAGCATAAAAGGATCATCAGTGGAAACAGAATTAACCGGGAAAGACCATCCGCCGGATTGACGACCAAAAAAACTCCTATAGCCAAGGCCGCTCCCAGCAGACTCAGGTTGACCAGATTCTGGCCTTTGTAGGTAACCGGCCGCGAGGGCAGTATCTCCTGGAGTTTTCCGGCCGCCATCAAACTGGCGGTAAACGTTAACGAGCCAAGTATCACCTCCAGGCAGAGTGTGCCCATATCAAATGGTTTAATGCTCCGGAAACGGAGGTAATACTCGGCTGAACCGACCAAAGTCACCGCTAGGGCTCCAAAAGCATGAGATAAAGCAGTCCGCTGCGGCACGGCCGTCATGGGCATCATCGCCAGGGGCACCCCGATCATTGCGCCGATGACAATAGCAACGGCCAACCAGGTATAATGTTCAATCGCCGGGTGTAATAAGGTCCCCGCTACTGCCAGCAGCATGCCTAATACGCCTGCTATTACACTGCGACGGGAAGTTTTAACAGCATTCAACCATTTTAAGGAGAGAATAAAGCAAGCGGCCGAGGTCAGATAAATAACATGAATCACTGATTCGTTCATGGCTTTTGCGGCTCCCTTTTCTTAAACATTTTTACCATCCTGTAGGTGATCAGGTAGCCGCCGACGATATTAATCATTGAGGCGCCTACCGCAACCGTTCCGAGTATTGCGCTTAACATTGTTTCCCCTTTACCGGAAATGACCAATGAGCCCACGACGGAAATGGCGGAAATAGCGTTGGTTAAAGACATTAATGGTGTATGGAGCAAAGGTGAGACCCGCCGAATTATTTCCAGGCCGACAAAAGTGGCCAAAACAAAGACATATAAATTGGACAGCATTTCTTGATCCATAAAACCAAAGACCCCTTTCTACGGAGAAATCACTAGTTTTATTTAAATAGTCCTTTCACCATTTCATTTTTTATCTCCCCGCCAGAAGTGATACAGGCGCCCTTGACGATTTCATCTTCAAAATCAAGCCCCTTGAGCGGATCGGAATAAAGATGAAGAAAAAGAGTTGCCAGGTTTTTACTATACATCTGGCTGGCGTTGATTGGGATGGCGGCGGGAAGGTTAACCACGCCATGAATTGATACCCCGGATTGCCGCACAACTTTATGCGCCTGAGTTAACTCGCAGTTACCGCCTTGTTCCGCCGCCAGATCGATGATAAGCGAGCCGGGCGGCATTAGTTCCACCATATCCGCAGTTATCAGGACGGGAGGTTTTTTCCCGAAAACCTGGGCGGTAGTAATTACGACATCCGCTTTGGGAAGGCGGGCGGCGATAGCTTCCCGCTCCCGGTGTAGAAATTCGGCGCTTTGTTCCTTGGCGTAGCCACCGGTAGTAGCCGCATCCTCACTATCCTCCATCGGAATAAAGGTTGCGCCCAGGCTTTCGATCTGCTCTTTCACGGCGCTCCGGGGATCGAAGGCTTCAACTTTAGCGCCTAAACGTTTGGCGGTGGCGATAGCCTGGAGACCCGCAACCCCAGCGCCGAGAACCAAAACGGTGGCCGGGGGGATCGATCCGGCCGCGGTCATCAGCAGTGGGAAAATTCGCGGCAGGCTGTCGGCGGCGATCATTACCGCCTTATAACCGGCGATTGTAGCCATGGAACTCAAAGCGTCCATGCTCTGCGCCCTGGTGATCCGCGGAATGAACTCCATGGCGAAACTGGTGACCTTACGGATGGCAAAACTACGGATAGCCTCCGTATTGGTGAATGGAGCAAGATAACCCATATAAACGGCGCTCTCCCGGACCATCTCTGCTTCATTTCTGCCGGTTACAGGAGAAATCCGCGGGGGTTGGACTTTGAAAATAATGTCGGCTTCGTTATACAGATCACGGACATCTTTTATAACTGCAGCCCCGGCCTTTTCATATTGATCATCGGTGAACATAGAACCCATGCCGGCTCCGGTTTCGATAAGTACCTGATGGTTTTTTTTCGTTATTGGGGCTATCGATGCCGGAACCAAGGCTACCCGGGTTTCTCCTTCGGCAATTTCTTTAGGTATACCGATCTTCATTTCCGACTCCTTTGCAGATTTTACTGTAAGTAATCAATTCTCTAGAATCCAGGAGTCAAGAGCCAGTACCCAGAGGTGTGTCTTCAGCTTCGAAGCTTGTCATCGGGGATTTAATACTGACTTCTGAATCCTGGCTCCTGTATTCTTGATAATCTTGAGTAGTGACATCCTAATTTGTTAACTTACGCGGTCTAGCGACTTGGTGGCGACGATATCCGCTTGGGTGCCAAGAATATTCGCTACTATTACCTGCCCGACTTTAACGGGAGCCTCTACTTTGATATCCCTTAAAAAGGCGACGCACTGGCGGACCTGGTTTTTGGGAATCGGTTTTGAGGTTTTAACGGATATCAAGGAATACATTGCCTTTTCAACTGTAATAGTAGTCGTCACCACCCGGCTGGGGTTGAGGCATTCATTTTTAGCGTATTCTTTTCCCTTGGGACAACTATTGCCCATAACTTGCAAGACGTTGCCTTGTTCCAACACCACACTGAGACGGCAGCCCATGGGGCAACCTATACAGATTAGCTCCTGGTTCATTTCAGTTCACCTTCCTCCAAAACCTCAATGTTTAAGGTACTTGCGTGCTCGTTCGGCAAGAGTTCCTCCCTTTTCAAGGTAACGGTCTGCATCTCGCCGGGAACCATTATCAGTTTTTTGGCGGAGCGTAAAACCTGATTCCCCATTCGCACATTGAGCCTGGCATTTTTATAAATGTCTTTCACTCTTAGGTACAGGGTAATCTGTTCTTCGATATTTCGCGGATGGATGATCTGCGGAACTACATAAGAGACCCCCTGACCGTTTATAGTTTTAATGACTCTGGCATCGGGTTTAAGCATTGATAATACGTAATTGGCTGCATTTCTCCCCGCCAACTCGCTTTCCTTGGTCACATTATCCACCAGGTCGTGAACATGAACCACATTCCCGCAGGCAAAGATCCCCGGGATGGACGTTTCCATTATTTCACTGACTACCGGACCCCCGGTAACAGGATTTATTTCTACATTGGCCTTTTTGGACAATTCATTCTCCGGAATGAGTCCCACCGAAAGCAGCAAGGTATCACAGGAAATCTCCTTTTCTGTACCGAAAATGGGCCGGCGCTCTTCATCGACTTTAGCGAAGGAAACTCCGGTCACCCGTTCCTTGCCGTAAATCCTGGTTACCGTATGGTTGAAATACAAGGGAATATCGTAATCCTGCAAACATTGGACAATATTTCTGGTCAATCCGCTGGAATACGGTAAGATCTCCAATACCGCCTTTACGTTGGCCCCCTCCAGAGTGAGCCTCCGGGCCATAATCAAACCGATATCCCCCGAACCCAGGACGACAATCTCCCGCCCGGGCATAAACCCTTCCATGTTGACAAACCTTTGGGCCGTACCGGCGGTAAAAATCCCAGCCGGACGGGAACCCGGAATATTAATCGCTCCCCGGCTTCTCTCCCGGCAGCCCATACTGAGCACAACCGCCTTGGCCTGCAATTCCAACAATCCATCCTCTTTATCGACGGCAATCACTTTTTTATCCGGAGTAATATCGATAACCATAGTGTTCAATTTATATTTGATCCCGTAACCTTTGATCTTCTGAATAAACCGAAAGGCATATTCCGGCCCAGTAAGTTCTTCCTTGAAATAGAATAAACCGAAACCGTTATGAATACATTGTTGGAGTATTCCTCCCAATTCCCGGTCGCGTTCTAATATTAGAATATTGGTTACCCCCTGCTCGTAAGCGGAAGCTGCCGCCGCTAAACCGGCCGGTCCCGAACCAATAATGATAATATCATATTGCTCCATTCTTATTCCCTCCTTTAGCCATCCCCGGTTCTTTGGTCTTGCCGACAAGGATCAAGGAGTTGCGGCCGGATTTGGTTACTTGATCAACCGGTATTTTCAATTCCCTGGCTAAGATCTCCATCACCCTCGGTGTACAGAACCCGCCCTGGCACCTTCCCGCTCCCGTCCTGACCCGCCGTTTTAAGCCATCGATATTTTTGGCGCCCAGCGGCCGATGGATCGCTTCTAGAATCTCCCCTTCGGTTATTGTCTCACAGCGACAGATAATTCTGGCGTAGGCGGGGTTCTTTTTAATTAAATTCCGTTGTTCCGTAATGGTCAAATCCCTGAATCTGATAATTGGCGGCCGATAAGGATTAAAGCCGGGTTTAGGTTTGCAGGAAAGACCTTCGCTCTCCAGTATTTCCCGGGCCATTTTGGCGATGGCGGGGGCGGCGGTTAAGCCGGGTGACTCGATTCCGGCGGTATTAATAAAACCTTTTACCTTTTGGGACGGGGAAATAAGAAAATCGTCATTTTCCGGCACCGCTCTTAATCCGGCGAAAGAGGTAATAATTTTATTCAATTGGATGCCGGGAACCGACTTTCTGGCGCCGTCCATTACTTGCTGTAGCCCGTCGGCGGTGGTGGCCGTGTCGTCCTTCTCTTTAATATCGACTGCGTTCGGCCCGATCAGTAAGTTCCCATCCACCGTGGGGGCCACCAGAATACCCTTACCCAATTTGGTGGGAACCGTAAAAATTACCGTATTAGCCAAATGACCTTGTTCCTTGTCCAATAAGCAATACTCTCCCTTGCGTGGTTTGATGGAAAACGGTTCTCCCCCGGCCATATTGTTGATCTCATCCGCAAACACTCCGGCGGCATTAACGATATATCTTGATTCATATTGGCCTTGATTGGTGTGGATCAGGAAATGGCGTTCCCCTAAAACCTCAATCGCGATGACCTCAGTGTTAAAGGCAAATTCGACTCCGTTCTCAGCGGCATTTTCCGCGGTGGCAATGGTTATGGAAAAGGGGCAAATAATTCCGGCCGTATCGGCAAAAAGGGCCGCCGTTGCTTCCTCGGAAATATAGGGCTCCAGGTTTCTCAATTCTTCCTGGTTCAATATTTTCATACCGGGAACGCCGTTGGCGATTCCTCTCCGGTAAAGATCCTCGAGAATCGCCTTTTCTTCATGCTTAAAAGCTACTACCAGCGACCCAATCCGGTAAAAAGGGACCTCCAGTTCCTCACAGATCCGTGAATACATAAAGTTACCCTCGACGTTCAATTTGGCCTTCAGAGTCCCAGGGTGGGGATCGTAGCCGGCATGAATTATGGCGCTGTTGCTTTTGGAGGTGCCGCAAGCAACATCGGGCTCTTTTTCAAGCACCAAGGTTTTCACCTGATAACGGGAGAGTTCCCGGGCCACGCTGCAACCAATTATCCCGCCGCCTATAATAACCAGGTCATACAATTTAAGCCCTCCTTTAAAAAAGGAGAACCATACCCCGTAGGCAAACCCGCCTCCGTTAAAAGATATGGTTCTCCGCTTCTCCATTTTGACTATTAATTTGTCTACGGTTTATTTTACTCTTCCCATTTCCTGGCCCGTTCCACTGCTTTCTTCCAGCCCTTATACAGCCCTTCCCGTTTGTCATTAGCCATTTTGGGTTGGAAATTGCGGTCCACATTCCATTTTTGGGCGATTTCCTCTTTGCTTTTCCAATAACCGACAGCCAAACCGGCAAGGTAAGCGGCGCCTAAGGCTGTGGTCTCATTGACCACCGGGCGGTCAACCGGAACCCCTAAAATATCTGATTGGAATTGCATCAGGAAGTTGTTCTTAACCGCTCCGCCATCGACCTTTAAAGCCTGCAGGTTAATCCCCGAATCTTTCTCCATAGCTTCCAGGACATCCCTGGTCTGATAAGCGATAGACTCAAGGGCGGCCCTGATAATATGCTCCCGTTTGGCTCCCCTGGTCAGCCCAACGATGGTGCCGCGGGCGTACATATCCCAATAAGGCGCGCCCAAACCCACAAATGCCGGCACCAGATAGACGCCGTTGGTGTCTTCAACTTTAGTGGCATATTCCTCACTTTGCGGGGCGTTGTCGATAATCTTTAACTCGTCGCGCAGCCATTGAATAACCGCTCCGGCTATAAAAATACTGCCTTCCAAAGCGTACTCCACTTTACCGTCCAAGCCCCAGGCGATCGTGGTCAGCAGGCCGTTCTGAGAGGGAACCGCTTTCTCACCGGTATTCATTAACATGAAGCAGCCGGTGCCGTAAGTATTCTTAGCCATACCCGGTTTGTAACAGGCCTGCCCGAAGAGGGCCGCCTGTTGGTCGCCGGCCACGCCGGCAATGGGTACCTCCGCTCCGAAAACCGCAGTATCGGTTTTCCCGTAAACAAAACTGGAGGGTTTCGCCGCCGGCAGCATGCTCCTGGGGATACCCAGTTCGGCCAAGATTTCATCATCCCAATCCAACTTGTGGATGTTGAAGAGCATGGTCCGGGAGGCGTTAGAATAATCGGTGACGTGAACCTTGCCTTTGGTTAAATTCCAAATCAACCAGGTGTCGACATTTCCGAATAAGAGCTCGCCTTTTTTGGCCCGTTCGCGGGCGCCGGGCACATTGTCGAGTATCCATTTGACTTTGGTCCCGGAAAAATAGGCATCTACAACCAAACCGGTCTTTGAACGGATCTTATCGGCCCAACCTTTACTCTTCAGTTCGTCGCAGATCGGCGCCGTCCGGCGGCATTGCCAAACAATAGCGTTGTATACAGGTTCACCGGTGTTTTTATCCCAGACAAGGGTGGTTTCCCGCTGATTGGTGATTCCGATGGCCGCGATATCATCCGGTTTTATCCCGCAATTGGCCATGACGGTTTTGGCTGTTTCCATCTGGGAATTCCAGATATCCAAAGGATTATGTTCGACCCAGCCGGCTTTTGGATATATCTGTTCAAATTCTTTGTTCAAAGAACCTACCGCTTTGCCCGCCGCATCGAAAATTATCGTCCGGGAACTGGTGGTGCCTTGATCCATCGCCAAAATATATTTTGCCAAACTACTCCCCCCATTTCATTTTATTATCTTAGCTTTTTAATGATACCGGACCTTAACCGCATATTAAAGTCCGGTATCGGTTCATAGACTATTTCCCAATTATCCCTAAAACAATACCGCCGCAAATTCCACCCAAAAGGACGCAAATTAAAGTAGGCATGGCCTTACTGACTTTACCGCCGTTGTATATGCCGTTTACAAATACACCGGTGCCCGCCGCCCAGGCCATATCAACCCAGGGAGCATTGGCGCCTTGCACGATGAGGTTGTTGACGACCGTCTGTGATGTTCCAAATCCTACCCCCGGTAATGCGTGGTTGATAGTCCACATAGTGCCGACGATAAAACCGGCTGCAATCCAACCCCCCGCCGGGCCCATTTTTTCCACTAACTTGCCCCAACACATGCAAATCAGGAATGGAAATGTAAACGCACCTACAAGAGTGGTAACAACTCCGTATATCGACATTTTTTCATCCCCTTCTGTTTAAAATTCCCTACCCGGTTCTGTCATTAACGGCTAACGGCTCTATCATGGCTGCTGCTGACAGTGGCCGGTTTGTTGATGGCTTTGGTAAGCGCCCCGGCGGCCCAGCCTCCCAATGCCCCACCAATCATACAGAGAACAATAGTAGGAATAGCCGGCACGATGGAAAGACCATTTTTTACTATCAGCCAGGTTGTGCCGGCCATGGCAATCCCACACGCCATATCAACAGCTGCCGCATCCGGTTTGTTATAAATCGCTCCGATATAGTGGTTTAAAAACCACATAATGCTGATGATAATAAACCCTGATACCCATCCGCCGAATACTCCGTAAGTCTGCCACATTTCAGGCCAAATACCGAAAACAAACATACCTGCGATACCACCACCAATGAAGCTGCCGAAATATCTCATTCTTTTCACCTCCTTTGCTCTATATTGACAGGGTTTTGATATAAAAAAGACCATAATAATTAAACACTTTTCTTTCGTGTTAATTAAAATGGTCTCCATCTCTCCGCCATTTTTTATTCAATTATGGTTTTATGGCAAACTTATTTCTCGTCTATTTCTAATTATATTACTACCGGTAAAAATGATGCCACCGGTTTGCGCTTTTTTGCATCCAAAGGAAACCTCAATCCCCAACTTAATTGGGGCAATATTTTAGTGAATTACCCATAAAAATAACCATAATAACTATGCTAAAATCTTTTTAGCATTAGCCATTATGGTCTCCGTATCTCCACCATAATTAAATATTAAGTTTGCAGAAACCGCTTAAATATCCTGTTAAATTAATATGCTTGTTCCTGAAAAAATAGCACTTCCTGTGAATCGCTTTTTGCGCCCATCAACGATTACATCGAATAATAATTTTCTTTTTTTCTTATTTCGGCATAATTCTAGCTTTTCCTGCAAAAAGTAAAAATATTTTTGGGCGGATTTCACCAAATTTTTGTTTTAGATCCTCATACATGGAAAGAAGAGGACTTCTCCCTAATTGTTACTTCTCCATTTTCATTACATCCCTGATTACATCGTAAAATTCGTCTTTGCTTTCGATAAAGCCCTCTACCGGACAATGAAGTTCTTCCAATCCTCCCAAATTAATGAAAGCTGTTTTCAACTTCGCTTTCAGGACTTCCGGCATATTCTGGTTTACAGCGATGGCGTCTTTGGGAATATCCGGTGTTTGTTCGAGGATCTTCAATTCTGTTACCGGCCACCCTTTTGCCCCGGCATTATCGTAGGCTTCGTTGTAGGTCGCGCCGGCGTCCAAATCGCCGGCGATTACGGCTCTGATAACTTCGTCGTGACTGCCTAAAAAAGAGGTTTTACCGAAAAAGTGATCCGGGTCCAAACCGTTTGTTTTGAAGATATGTCTGGCGTATAAATAGCCGGAGGCGCTTTTTAGGTCGACGTACCCAAAATGTTTACCCTGAAGATCGGCTAAACAATTTATCCCGCTATCGTTTCTGGTAATAATGTAACCGTTGTAAGAGACTTTTTTATTTACCACCGGAGTCGCCAACACCACCGCCCCCATTTTTTCTCTGGCATTGACGTAAGCGAAGGGGGAAAACCAGCCGACATCGATCATTCCATTGCCGAGGCCTTCAGCCAGGGCATCGTAATTCTTGACAATAATGGTTCGGGCTTTATAGCCGGTATTCTCGCCGACCTTGTTCAAGATCGGCACATAAATATTTTTGATCGTTTCCGGAGTGGTAAACGGGTTAACCCCGAAGATGAGCTCATTCTCCTTTTTAAACCTGACCGCTATCTGTTGCAAATTCTCTATGGTATCCGCGATTTTATTAAAACAGAACATCATCTCGTTGTTCTTATTTTGCTGTAAGTCTATCATTTTAATTGAATCATTGGTCAAACCGTGCGTATCCTCGACCGAACCGGATACCTCCTCCACCACTTGCTCAATTTCAGTGGCGGTATTCATTTCCTGTACGGACATCTCCCGCAGATCGCCGATAAAATTGTTGACTTCCTCAACGATCTTTTTAATTTGCAAAATTATTTCAGCGGATTCATTGATGACCTCCTCCGCGCCGGCGATCTTTTGGTTGCATTTATTCATGGCAGTATTGGAATTAATAATCTTCACCGAGATATCTTTAACTGTATCCTCTATCCGGGCGAGGGATTTTTTGGTCTCGTCGGCCAGTTTTCTGATCTCCCCGGCCACTACCGAAAACCCCCTCCCGGATTCGCCGGCCCGGGCCGCTTCGATGGTGGCGTTTAAAGCCAGCAGGTTAATCCGGTCCGATATATCCCGCATATAGTCAATTACACTATGGATTGTATTGGATGCCTCTTTCAATTGGATATTGTTTTCGGAAGCGCCTTTGAGTTCTGCCGTTAAACCGGTTAAAAAATCGGCGATACTCTCGATGGTGCTGCGGTTGGTGTTAAGCATTTCAATAGATTTAAAGGAATAATTCTCGATATTGATGACGTTTTCATTTAATTTCCGGGAGTTGGCGGCAAACTGGTTTATACTGGCATTGATCTCCTGTAGGCTGGCGGCGTTCTCCTGACTGCAATTCTCAATCTTATAGGAGACCTCCACAATTTTTTTAAAGGTATTGGCATTATTGTAAGAAAGCCAAAGTAACTGCTGGGCGTCAAAGCCAATATTCTCCGCCGCCGACAACAATTTCTCCTCCAGGTCATCGTCAACCTGGGCGCCGGAGCTATTGTTCGCCATACCCGGTATAGCTTTCCTACTAGTTGCCTGGGAAAATCCTATTGAGCCATAGAGAATCAGCAGACTTCCTAAAACTGCCACCAGGTGATAATTTAAATTGGGGGGTGAATAAAAAGACAAACTAAGATGTAATAGGACCATCAGTATACTCGAAACAATAAGTATCTTTTTCCGGCGCAATTTCATCCCATCCTCTCCCTAAGCGGCCGCTAAAGAAAAATGTCTGGATTTTGATATCGTAACGTAGATTGCTAAAAAAGACCATACCAATTCAACCCGCTTGATCCGGGCTCAAATCGATATGGTCTCCCTTTCTCCACCATGTTTTATTATTAAGTTTTATAGCCCTTTTTTCTTCCTAAGTGTATGTGAAATATATAGTGAATCCTCATTTAAACCTGTCCATTTCAGGTTTTAATTATTGCCGAGATTAAATAGTTTATTTATTCCAAAGCTCCTTACAACTGGTCGATACGGCTATGGCTCCCTTTTTTAAGGCTTCCACCACATCTTCCTTGGTGGTAATCATTCCCCCGGTGATGATTGGTTTTTTTACCTGGGAAGCGACATAGGCTACAGCCCGGGGAATAATTCCCGGCAATAATTCCACCGCATCGGGATTGGTTTGCTCAATTGATTTCAACCCGGTATGCAGCGACAAGGAGTCCATGCAAAAATAGCGTTGAATCGTGTATAATCCCAGCTCTTTTCCATGTTTTATTACATTATTGCGGGTGGAAATGATCCCATCCGGTTTTACCATCTCGGCCAGGTAGCGCACTGCTCCGGCATCGCTGCTCAAACCCTCGATCAAATCAATATGCAGAAAGATATACTTTTTCCCGTGGCACTGCTTTACAATCTCGTTAATATTTAAAAGAGTGCCGGTTAACAAAAATACTGCCGATACTTTGCTCTGGAGGGCGTCCTCCAAATCATTAACATCCCTTATCGCTGCAATTATAGGGTCATCAAAATAACGGTTGCCAAAGTTTTTATTGGACAATTCGATCACCAGCTTCACCCTTTTTTACCGGCCCCCAAAACCTCCAACACTTATGCCAGCCCATAAAAAATCCATAACAACTATACAATAACAATAGCAGTATAGTCATTATGGACTCCACATCTCCACCATAACTATTATTTAGGTTACCTATAGGTAACCTTACTACTTAAACCTAATTCTTAATTATTTCTACTACTATATGTCCAAATTTCCTGATTCAGAACCTTCAGGTTGCCATAATTAATTCCCGAAATATAACAATTGTCTCTGGCAGTTTAATTAATAATGTTTCTTTTGAGTTGTACGTTTACATAATTGATTATTCGCGGCATTTTTCCTTTTTCCTGCCAAGATTTTTAAATTTTTCCCGTAAAAAATTTTGAAGCCAAAAATAATTATTTAAAACTCTTTTAACGGCTGTTCTAAGAAATACCCTGAATCAGTGAAATAAAAGACTAAAAACCAG
>JBLNCU010000027.1:0-3880 GCA_050260935.1 Bacillota bacterium | reverse complement strand
GATGGTGGGCAATGATGTCCAGGAGGATATGATCGCTTCCAAGCTGGGAATGGCTACCTTTTTAATCACCGATTATTTGATCCACCGCACCCCGGAACCGATTCACAGTACTTATCAAGGTACGTATCAAGATTTCCACCGGTTTGTGGAGAACTTGGATCGGGTGGGGTAGTTCTTGTCCGTTCTTGTTTGCGAAGAATACAGGTTTTAGAGTTGAGAGCGTTAATTGAGATAGTCAGAAGTCGGGAGAGCTTGTTGATCCCTCGAAGCCTATCTTAGGAGGTCTTATTCTGACTTCTGACCTCTAACCCCTAACTCCTAACTTCTGACTTCCAACTCCCAACCTTCTTTCCACTCTTGAATCACACTTACCTAGCCCCAGCCGCTTGCAACAACTCCACAACCTCGCTTTGTTTGGCGGCTTGGGCAATCGCCAGAGCAGTCTCTCCTTTGGCGTTCTTCTCATTAAGATTGACTTTTTTTCCGATCAGTATTTTCACCACCTCGGGGTGGCCATTCTTGGCGGCATACATTAAGGCGGTCCAACCATTGTTATCTTTAAAGTTAAGGTTGGCCTTCCGGTCGGCCAGCAACTGGAGTATCCCGGCGTAGCCTTTTTCAGCCGCATTGATGGCGGCCGTATACCCGTAGAAATCATCTTTGTCATTAATTCTCAATTTTTTCTGGTCCAACAGCAATTTAACAGTGTCGGTCCGGCCGTATTCGGCGGCAAACATCAGAGGGGTCCAGAATCCCATGGGCTTCTCTTTAAACTCCTTGTCATTGGACTTCCCGTTAACATCGGCCCCTTTTTCCAGTAATAAGCCGATTACTTCGCCCTGTCCGTACTTGGCGGCCTGGCATAAGGCGTTGGTGCAGTCCTTGATATTTACACCTTTTTTTAACAGGGCTTCGACGATATCCCGGTAACCGTTCCGGGCAGCCAGATTCAAGGCCGGAAGCAGATCACCAGTGCTAACGGGTTTTTCCAATAATATTCTAACAACCCCGGCAGATCCGCTTCCGGCGGCAATCACTATAGCCGGCTGACCTAAATTATCCTTGCCGTTAATATCCGCTCCTTTCTCCAGGAGCATCCCGACAATATCAGGTTGATTCGCTCTTACCGCTAAAAGTAGAGCAGTTTCACCTTTAGACCCTTTATTATTAACTTCGGCTCCTTTTTCCAATAAAAGCCGGGCCACTTCCAGAGCTCCTTTTTGGGAGGCCAGCATCAAGGCATTCCAGCCATTTTCCCCTTTAGCATTGATATCGGCTTGGTGATCCAGGAGCAGATTGACTATACCGGTTGAACCGTTTCCGGAGGCGATCATTAAAGGAGATTGGCCGTCGGTGTCAGCGGTGTTGACCTCGGCACCGTTTTCTAATAATAATTGGACTACCTCGGCGTTGTTTTTGGTTATTGCCGGTATCAAGGCGTCGGTGATATCTTCGGCCCCCTTTTCCACTAAAAGCTTGACCATTTCGCTGTTTCCGCTTTCGGAGGCGGTGATCAGGGGGGTCGTTAGATCCGACGATCCTTGGCGGGCCTTGATGTTGACAGCGGCGCCCTTCTCCAAAAGCAAGTTGGCAATATCCAAGTTGCCGTTTCTGGCGGCAAAGAGCAGAGGAGTCCAACCAGTCTTCATTTTGCCGTTAACATTAGCGCCTTTCTCCAGTAATATTCTCACGATCTCGGTTTTACCGGCCTCAGAAGCGTTAATCAGAGGGGTTCGGCCGTCCGGGTCCACGGCATCCACATCCGCTCCCTGGGAAAGGAGGGATTGAACCTTCTCAAGGTCGCCACTGAGACAGCCTGCCAATAATGAACTATCCAGTACGCTCTTGGTCATTGGCTGGCCGGAAGCGACGGGCTGTTCTTCGGCAAATACCAGCATCGCCGCAAAAAGTGTAAAACATAAAACCAGCAGGACAGTGAAGATCAGGACGGATTTCTTCATTGAGAGTTCACTCCTATTCGGGCAACAATTAAGTGGCCAGACCGTTATTTAAAATGGCTATTTAATTGTATTACGCCTCGAGCTTCATTTTCCTGCTAAAAAATACAAAAAAGCTACTGAGGCGGTTGAATTTTGTAACAAAAAGCCCCGGGCCAAATAATGAGCGCGGGGTGTTTAATTTATTATATCGACGTGCTCTAATAAAATGGGAAATTCAGAAATTGGAGACTTGTGACTTTAAAACCTTATTGTTAAAACGCTCCAAGGTCCGGTAGAAAGCCTCAACGTTGGCTATGGGGGTGCCCGGCGGGACGTCGCAGCCGGATGAGAGAACATAGTTCTTATAAGTGGCGGTCTCATGGAGCAATTCCCAGACCTTCGCCTCCATCTGTTCTACGGTGCCGTTTTTAAAGGCGCCCGCCGGGTCAATGTTGCCGAAAGCTAAGCGACCCCAAGGGATCTGCGGCAGGATCTCGGTCATGCGGACGGAGTTCCCGAAATGCAGCCCCATGGCCCCGGTGGAAAGCATCGAAGAAATCAGCTGTTTGGTATTCCCGCAGTTATGAAGAACAACCATGAAATAGTCGTCCTGGACGGCTTCGACTATCCGTTTGATGTATTGAGAGGAGAACACCGAGCATTGTTGGGGCGAGATTAGCCCGGCGGCGGGTTCGGCGATTATTATGCCGTTAGCGCCTGCTTCTTTAAATGCCTTGGCGTATTCGATCAGGAAAAGGGCGCATTTTTCCAAAACTGTGTGTACTAGGTCGGGGTCCAATACCAGCGCCATCATAATTTCAGTCATATCACAGAGGCGCCCGGCCAACGAGAAGGGACCGATTTGCCCGCCAAAGGTTGGGCGGTCGTCGATATTCCCGGCGGCAAGTCCGGCGGCGGTCAAATAGACCCCGGTCCGGCCGGACCCTATTTTCGGAACATCCAGCCGCTTGGCTGAAGCGGCGTCAGTGATTATCCGGGCGGAGACAGTCGGCACATCAAGCTCTGAATAGTTGACCGGGCTTCCGAAGGCTTCAGCCTCGACCGAAAGATCCATTATAGTCACGGCGGCGGCGGAGGGGTAGGCGATTGAGAGGGCCTTGATTGATTCGTACTGAGTACGACCATCGCGGATTACATCCAGGATGTTTTTCCGGATGAGCTGAAGACCGGGGTAGGTCATAATCGGCACTGCCTGCCGTTGAACGGAGTTATGAATTTGGAAGACCCATTCTTTCATATTTCTGGTCATTGGTTAGCCTCCAATTTGAGGGGGTTAATACTGATTGTTATGGATTTTAATACTTTAACCCTCGGCTACATCTTAACTCTTAGCAGGATTTGTTTATATAAATTAATTTTGGATTATTGGATTTTTTTACGGATTATGGTTTTATATCTAGAAAAAAATTGCCGCCTTATCCTCTGGCCCTTTCCCCATGCATGGAGAAGGGGCGCCTGAAGGACGGGGTTGAGGCGAAAAGATGCTTATTTTAAGGCCTCAATTCGTTTAATGAGAGTGGGATGGGAGTAATAAAAGACTTCATATAAAGGATGGGGATTGAGATTACCCAGTTCGTTCCCGATGAGCTTTTCAAAGGAGGAGATGAGCGGAGCTCCGGAACCGGTTAAATCTTTGGCAAACTTGTCCGCCTGATACTCAAAGGCTCTGGAGACAGCCGAAATCAAAGGCGCGGTGAAAAAGGTCAATAAATCAAAAAAGAGGACATAGCTTAAAAAAGCCCCGCTGTAAAGGATCTTACCGATTCCCATCGCCTGGTAAGGAAAACCGGCTCCCAGGAGATAGGAGGCGAAAAGGATAAATAAAAAAAGTTCCCCAATGGTCAGGGCCATCAATTGAAAGATGTGCCGCCGTTTGCCATGGCCGATCTCATGGGCGATGATCGCGGCGATCTCTTCCC
>JBLNCU010000026.1:0-19956 GCA_050260935.1 Bacillota bacterium | reverse complement strand
TTCAAGGAGACCAAATCCGCTTTTTGGTCGGCAGGGCGATCAATCCGGCCCATCAAAACCCGGATCTACCGTTAAATTTGGGCTTAAAGTTACAGGTGGTGACCGAAATCGCCGGTATTTTGACAAGCCGCGGCAAGGAAGTGACTCTGGAGTATCTTTAAAACTTGAACAACAAATCAGGAAGGAGAATGAAGATGGCAGTTGAAACGGCAGCAGCCGAAAAGGAAAGGGACCTAACGGTTCCCCGGCGCAAGTTTGAAAAAGTTAACGAGATCATTGAGCGCCACGGTAAGCGACAAACGGCTTTGATCCCCATCCTCCAGGAGGTGCAGAATGAATATAGGTATTTACCTGAAGAGATATTGACTTACATCGCCATGGCAATGAACTTGTCCCCCGCTACCGTTTACGGGGTGGCTACCTTCTATGCTCAGTTTTCATTAGAGGCGAAGGGAAAATACATCGTAAAAATATGCGACGGAACCGCCTGCCATGTCCGGGGGTCCGAACCGGTTAAAAATGCAATCCGCAAGCGTCTGGGGCTTGGCGGCGGCCAAAAGACCACCGGGGATATGCGGTTTACCGTGGAGACCGTATCCTGCTTGGGAGCCTGCGGACTGGCCCCGGTGGTGATGATCAACGATCAAATATACGGGCAAATGACTCCGGAAGCCATAAATATCATCATTGATAAGATCACAGAGGAAGAAGGCGCCGATCATGATTGATTCCAAGATAAAACTTGATACGCTGCGTAATAAATGGAGCGAGGGTTATCAGCGGGAGAAAGCCCGCATTCTCATTTGTGCCGGCACCGGTTGTGTCGCCAACGGTTCACTGAAGATTTATGAGTCGCTAAAAAAGGCGGTCGAGGCTAAAGGCGATTTCGTTTCGGTGGATATGATGCTGGATGATGGCTGCACGGGAACGACGGTTGTTAAAAGCGGCTGCCATGGTTTTTGCGAAATGGGGCCGCTGGTTAGAATCGAACCCCCGGGTGTTCTGTACACCAAGGTCAAAGAGGAAGATGTAACGGAAATTGTTGAAGCGCTGGTTTCGGGGAGAGGTCCTGTTGAAAGATTGCTGTATCATCATCCATCCAAAGGCCAGGCCTATGCTGAAGAGAGAAACATCCCGTTTTATAAACATCAGAGCCGTAATACTTTAGCCAATTGCGGAATAATCGATCCCGAGGAGATCCGGGAATATATTGCCAAAGGTGGTTATGCCGCCCTAGCCAAGGCGCTCACAGAGTTAAAACCGGAGGAGGTATGCAGGGAGATGATCGATTCCGGTCTGCGGGGCCGCGGTGGCGGTGGATTTCCGACCGGCCGGAAATGGGATATGACCCGTATCGCTAAAGGGAGCAAGAAGTATGTGATCTGTAACGGTGACGAGGGCGACCCAGGGGCCTTTATGGATCGCAGTGTAATGGAAGGCGATCCGTTTAAGGTGGTTGAAGGCATGTCCATCGCCGCCTTTGCCATCGGGGCCGATGAGGGTTACATTTATGTCCGGGCCGAGTATCCATTGGCGGTGCAGCGGCTGAAATTGGCGTTGGAATCGGCCCGCCGGAATGGCTTGCTAGGCGAAAACATTCTGGGAACCGGCTTTAACTTTGATCTTCACATTAAAGAAGGAGCCGGGGCGTTTGTTTGCGGCGAAGAAACTGCTTTAATGGCTTCTATCGAGGGCCAACGGGGTATGCCGCGCCCTAAACCACCATTTCCAGCCAATGCCGGCCTGTGGGGCAAACCGACTCTAATCAATAACGTGGAGACATTCGCCAATGTAGCACCGATCATTCTCAATGGCGCCGGTTGGTTTAAGAGCATCGGGACCGAAAAAAGCCCGGGAACCAAAACCTTTGCGTTAACCGGCAAGGTTGCCAATACCGGTTTGATTGAGGTTCCGATGGGAATAACTTTGCGGGATATAGTTTTCACTATCGGCGGTGGAATTCGCGGCGGCAAGAAATTTAAGGCGGTACAAATCGGCGGCCCGTCCGGCGGATACCTTACCAATGAACACCTCGACCTGAAACTGGATTTTGACTCACTCAATTCTATCGGCGCTATGGTGGGCTCCGGCGGTCTGGTAGTCATGGACGAAGATAACTGCATGGTTGAAATGGCCCGGTTCTTCATGAACTTTATCCAGAATGAGTCTTGCGGTAAATGTGTTCCCTGCCGGGAAGGGACCAAACGGTTGTTAGAGATCCTTGAACGGGCGGTAAACGCCGAAGGAAAACCGGAAGATATTGAAACTCTTCAGGATTTGGCGGAGGTAATCAAGGACGCTTCCTTGTGCGGTCTCGGTAAAACTGCGCCTAATCCGGTTTTATCGATGCTGAAATACTTTAAAGATGAATTTATAGCCCACGTCAGGGATAAGAAATGCCCCACCGGGGAGTGTAAAGCCTTCGTCGGCTACAGTATCGATCCGTTGCTCTGCAAGGGATGCGGTAAATGCAGCAAGGCCTGTCCGGTACAGGCTATCAGCGGTGACATTAAAAAAACGTTTGTTATTAACAGTGATAAGTGCATTAAATGCGGCGCCTGTATGAAAAGTTGCCCGTTTAAAGCGATCCGGGAGGGATGAGAAAATGGATAATTCAATGACAGTTACGATTGACAACCAAGTCGTCGAGGTGGCCGGCGCTCAGACTTTACTAGAGTTAATCCGGCGAACTGGTATCGATATTCCGACTTTTTGTTACAATTCCGAGCTAAGTATTTACGGGGCCTGCCGGATGTGCGTGGTTGAATTGGAAGGCCGCGGTATTGTAGCTTCATGTTCCACCCCGCCGGCGCCGGGGATGAAGATTCTGACCAACAGCCCGCGGGTACAGCGGGTGCGCCGTACTGTGCTGGAGCTGTTACTGGCCAACCACGACCGGGATTGCACCACCTGTGAAAAGAACGGCCGCTGTAAATTGCAGGAATTGGCCAACCGCTTTGGAATCCGGCGGGTCCGCTTCGGCGAGCGCGATCAGAGGCTGCCGCTGGATGATGCCGGAGCTTCAATTGTCCGCGATCCGAATAAATGCATCCTTTGCGGCGATTGCGTCCGCATGTGCTCGGAGATTCAGGGGATAGGGATCTTGGACTTCACGGGCCGCGGTTCCAAGGTACAAGTCACCCCGGCCTTCGGCAAATGCTTATCCGAGGTAGACTGTGTAAACTGCGGTCAGTGCAGCGCGGTTTGTCCAACCGGCGCTTTAACGGTCAAATCGGAGATTTCCAAGGCTTGGGCCGCTATTAACCGGCCGGGTAAACTTGTGGTGGCGCAAGTTGCGCCAGCGGTGCGGGTGGCCTTGGGTGAAGAGTTTGGTTTAGCCGCCGGGGAGATTGTCACCGGCAAAGTAGTCTCCGCTTTGAAACGCTTAGGCTTTGATAAAGTCTTTGATACCAGCATCGCGGCGGATCTAACGGTTATGGAGGAGGCCACCGAATTCCTGAATCGTTACCGGAAAGGTGAACGGATGCCGCAATTTACCTCCTGCTGCCCGGCTTGGATCAAGTACGCCGAACATAATGAACCGTGGCTATTGGCCAACCTTTCATCCTGCCGTTCGCCGCAGCAGATGTTCGGCTCGTTAGTCAAACGCTACTGGGCTAAAGAGCTTGGAAAAGATCCCAAAGACATTTTTGTAGTTTCGATAATGCCTTGCACGGCTAAGAAGTTTGAACGGACCAGGCCCGAGTTCAGCCAAAACGGGGCACCGGATGTCGATCTGGTTCTAACTACCCAGGAATTGGCTAGGATGATCCGGGAATCCGGTCTGGTCTTCGGCAGTCTTGATACCGAGTCGTTTGATACGCCTTTCGGTTTTACAACCGGCGCCGGAGTACTCTTCGGCGCCAGCGGGGGAGTGGCCGAAGCGGCTTTACGGGAGGCTTACGAAGCCATTACCGGTGAGGAACTGGAACAGGTCAACTTTGAAGCAGTCCGCGGTTTTAAGGGTTTAAAGGAATTAACCGTCAATTTGAAAGGCAATGAGATTAAAGTAGCGGTGGTTCATGGTTTAGCCAATGCTAAAAAACTCATCGCCGGGATTAAAAGCGGAAAGGCCAAGTATCATCTGGTGGAAGTGATGGCTTGCCCCGGCGGCTGCATTGGAGGAGCCGGTCAACCGGTTGCCGCCAATACCGAAATCAAAAAGGCCAGAGCGAAAGGGATCCATAATGCCGATAAGCTTTCCCAATTGCGAAAATCACAGGATAATCCGGTAGTCGCCAAGTTTTACGACAAATGGCTGGAAAAACCGAACAGCGATGAAGCCCATCGCGGATTGCATACAAAATACGCCACCCGGGCCAGGATTATGGGGGAAGACATCGAAATACTAAAATCGGAAGAGCAAAATAAAACCGATATCGCGGTTTGTGTAGGAACCTGCTGTTATCTCAACGGTTCGTACGATACTTTGAAGGAATTTGCCCGCCAGGCCGAGCAGGCGGGAATAAAGGACCAAATCAACCTCCATGCCACCTTCTGTCTGGAAGGCTGCAAAAGCAGCCCCACAATTCGGATAAATGATGAAATTATCGAGGGGGTAGCGCCTGGAAAGGTTGCTGAGGTTTTTAAAACTAAGGTGCTAGGAAGATCGGGCGGAAAAAGATAAATCAGCCATCCGCCTGGAGGTGAGCACGATGGGTTCTCAAACAATTAGTGTCCCCAAATTTACTTTAAAGCGGCTGCCCCATTATTACCGGTTTATCCGGGACTGCGCCGAAAAAGGCCTGAAGTTTGTCTCTTCCGAGGAGATCGCCCGGGCGGTTCAGGTCAATGCGGTCCAGATTAGAAGGGACTTGATGCTCTTCGGAGCCATCGGTCTTCCCGGAGTGGGATATAGCGTTCCGGAACTTCAATCAGAATTGGAAGAGGTGCTGGGGCTTAAAAACGTCAATGAGGCGGTGCTGATAGGAGTAGGCAGGCTGGGCCGGGCGATTGTCGATTATCCGGGCTTCGCCAAGTATGGATTGAATATCGTGGCCCTTTTCGACTCTGACCCGGGGATAATCGGGGAAAAAATCGGCGGCCGGGAAGTATTCCCTGTGGCCGAACTTTCCCACATCGTCAAAAGGTTAAACGTCCGGGTGGGAATCATTACCGTCCCGGCCGAATGGGCGCAACCGGTAGCCGATATTCTAGTTAAATCCGGGATCAAGGCCATTTGGAATTTTGCCCCGGCAACCATTTATGTGCCGGATGAGGTAGTGGTCAGGAATGAAGATTTAGCAGCCGGACTGGCCACTCTCTTTCATTTTTTAACCGATATGGGCCATAAAGATGATAACGGCCGTCCTAAACGAAATCTATTTTAATTTTACCCTCATCACCGTGGATTCTTTATTGACTTCACCATAACGAAAGGTAATATCCCGCACTTTATCGGTATTGGTGATGATCACCGGAATAATCAATGATTTCGCCTTGGCGTTCAACAGTTTGATATCAAACGTCATTAATTTATCACCGATTTTAACGGTTTGATCCTTGTGAACCAGGCTCTCAAAACCGTTGCCCTTGAGATTGACGGTATCGATCCCGATGTGAATTATCACTTTCAGGCCTTCTTTGGTCTTAATCCCAATGGCGTGCTTGGTCGGGAAAACGCTGTCGATAACCCCGCTTACCGGCGCGTAAATAATTCCCTCGCGCGGCTCAAAGGCCATGCCGTCTCCCAGCATTTTACTGGCGAATACTTTGTCCGGCACAGAGGCCAGCGGAGCCGCGCTGCCGTTAACCGGAGATTTAAATTCAATCACTTGGCTTTTTGCGAAAAACCCAAACATAAAGTCCTCCCGGTGGTACAGATTTATACCACACGCATTCCAAGATGTATTTTTAAATGTATTCCAAATAGGCCGTTAAAATAATTATAACTGTAAATTAAAAGCAGTTTGGTTAATTTTTAATTAGATTTTTCAAGTGGGTCACAATCGGGTCGGCCATGGTGCCTACCACAATCTGAAAATTATTGCCCGGCATCTTTAGAACGCCGGTGGCCCCCAACTCCATCAGCTTCGATTCATTTACCTGCCAGCTTTCTTTTACGGTTAAGCGGATCCGGGTCACACAGGCATCAATGGCGGTAATATTCTGTTTTCCGCCGATCGCTTGCAGGATCAGGCCGCATCTTTCCTTGAGCTGCTCGGCGGATAAACCCAAAAGGGTTGCCGATTCCTCCTCTTCCAAACGCCCGGGGGTGGGAATATTAAATCTAGCAATTGAATAACGGAAGATAAAGTAATAAAGCGCCCCATAAGCAAGGCCAAATAATAACAATTCCCACGGTTTACCGGAAATGCCGAAATTCAATAGGTAGTCGATAAAACCGGCTGAAAAACCAAAACCACAGCGCATGCCCAATAGAGAGGTTACGGCCAGCGATGCCCCTGTTAACAGCGCATGAGTAACATACAGTACGGGCGAGAGAAAAATGAATAAGAACTCTATTGGTTCGGTGATACCGGTCAAAAAGGAAGTAAGGGCCACACTTAGCAATATTCCGGTCACCGCTTTGCGCTGCTTTTTCTTGGCCGTCACAATCATAGCCAGGCAAGCGGCTGGCAGCGCAAACATCATCACCGGGAAAAAACCGGTCATAAAAGTACCGGCCGTCGGGTCCCCGGCGAAGAACCTGGTCAGATCCCCTTGCAAAATTTTCCCCGAAGGGGTTTGGTATTGACCGAATTGAAACCAGACGATGGTGTTCAGCACATGATGCAGTCCGAAGGGAATGAGCAAGCGGTTTAAGAAACCGAAGAAGAATCCGCCGGTGGAACCGGAACCGGCGATGGCATTGCCGGCCGTATTAACGGCTTGCTGGATCGGGGGCCAGATAAAACCGGTAACCACTCCTAGAATCAAGCAGTAAAAGGAGGTGATGATCGGAATAAACCGGCGGCCGCCAAAAAAGCCTAGAAAAGCCGGAAGCTTAATACTTTTATAGTGATTATAAAGGGAGCCGGCCAGCAAACCCACTAATATACCTGATAAAACTCCGGTATCTATGGTTTTGTTAAAGGTGACGGCCACGTTATTCAGCACCAGATGGCCGACGACCGCTGCCAGTCCGGCAATGCCGTTGTTTTCATCAGCGATTCCCGTGGCGATGCCGATGGCAAACAACAGCGATAAATGAGTGAAAATGGTATCACCGGCGGCGAACATCCAGTGAATATTCAATAAATCGGGAGCGCCCAAGCGTTGCAGAAGGGCGGCCGCCGGCAGAACGGCTATAGGAGCCATCAAGGACTTCGATAATTTTTGCAGGCTGCCCAGAATGTTACGGTTGAATTTCACAGAGCTCACCCCGCTAAAAACAAAAATAAGAGCCCAAAAGCCGGCTCTTGCCTTGCGTTGCACGCCGGAGCGGTTTACCCGCCCATTTATCAATATTTTACTTCTATTTTAAACGAAAGCTTATTTTATGGCAATATAGGAAGAAATATTTTTTAATCTTTCGATATGCAAGGCAATATAGCCGGTTTCAGCCTCGCTGACTTTTAAATTGGTCTCCTCTTCAAGCAGTTGGGTTACTTTTTTGGCCAGTTTATAAGAGTTTTTATAAGTTTTCTTGATGGCCGCCAGGAGATCATTTTTGATGGGGATGTTTTTGAGAATCCTTTCGATGGCAAACCGGATATGGGTAATAAAACGGGTGTAGTCGATGGATTTCCGGTCCACCTCAATCCCTAGTTCATCCTCGATCAGATCCATTACTGAATTGCATAAATAAGCGTATTTGATGGTATTGGAAAGCTTCCCCTGGTTTTTTAAGGTGTGAATATGGAGGGCGATAAATCCGATCTCATCATCGGGAATCTCAATTCCGATATTCTCTCCCAGTATCTTGGCAGCCTTTTTGGCAATGGCCGTTTCCTGGGCATATAAGGTTTCAATCTCGATTACAAAGGGGTTTTCAATTTTATCGTTATTTTTCAAACGGTAGACCGCAAAGGCGATGTGATCTATAAAACGGAGGTGAACTTCGTCGCCCACCGGTTGGTTGGTTTCGGTGCTGATAAAGTAGATAATTTCTTCACAGATTCCCACCAGGCTGGCATCGATCTGGCCAATAAGCTGGCTGAACTTGGCCATGGTCTCCTGATTTTCGATGGTGAATACCTTTTCAAAAGGGGTTTTGGCATCGATTAGGTCCCCTTCTTTTTTCCCATACCCTAAACCCTTAGCGATCAAAATCTTTTCAGCCTTTTGCTCTTTTGCCAAGACAACGTTGTTATTAAAGACCTTTAGAACTTGGTATTTATCCGGCAGCATCCGCATCCTCCTGAAAAGATCACCAAGGCTTTGACAAAGGATATAATCATTATAACACATATCCGCTATGCCGGTGAGGAGTAAAAATTTCAGAGAAACTAAGGGAGAAATTCCTTTGAAATTTTAACAATATACATAAACCTAAAAATGGTTTAAAATTAATAATTGAGTTGAATTAGAATTTTTCTACACATCTAATCCCATAACTTTAACTCTGAGGATTTTAGCTGAACGTTTTAAAGGGCGGTGGATAGCATGATGGAGAAAAGGCTAAAAGTGCTGAGTGAAACGGGTATGCATGCCCGGCCGGCCGCCTTGATAATCAGTAAGGTCTCGAAGTTTAAAAGCGGCATTACGGTGTCAAAAGGCGAAAAAGAAGTTAACCTAAAAAGTCTGCTCGGGCTCCTGAGTTTAGGCATTAATCAAAATGAGGAAATAACAATCAGAACCAATGGCCCTGACGAAGAAGAGGCTCTTACGGAATTGGTCCGTTTTGGGCAGGAATTGGGATTCTGGTAAATCACTCCTTACTTTGAGAAAAATTTCACAAATACTCTTTACAAAGACAGAATAATCGAGTAAAATGAAACTAGAAAGGTTGTTATTTTTTTAACGAACATTGTTAAAAAAATAACGAACTGTTTTGGTACTATTTAATTTGAAAGGGGGATGATAATGATGGCGAATGAAGGAAGCGGCAGCAAACAGATTCCGGAGGCGGTCATTAAAAGGTTGCCGGTTTATCACCGGTATCTGGCGGAACTGGGCAAACTGGAAGTGGAGCGCATCTCATCCCCGGAGTTGGCCGCCAAAATGGGAATCACCGCTTCCCAACTCAGGCAGGACTTGAGTTGGTTTGGATCCTTCGGGCAACAAGGTTATGGGTACCGGGTCAAGGAATTGCTCCAGGAGTTCAAAAGGATATTAGGTTTGAACCAGGAGCTTAATCTGGTGCTGGTTGGCGCTGGAAACCTGGGAAGAGCCATCGCCAGTTACACCAATTTTAGGGAAAGAGGCTTCCGGATCCGGGCGATCTTTGATACCAAAGAATCGCTGATCGGCGAAGAAATTGGGACGGTTAAGATCAGACCCTTGAGTGAGCTCCAAAATTATCTGGAGAAGCAGAAAATTGAAATCGGGGTGATTACCACCCCAGCCAGCGCCGCCCAGGAGATCGCCGATTTACTTGTCAGTGGCGGAGTCAAGGGTATCTGGAATTTTGCCCCGCTGAAGTTAAGAGTTCCCGAAGGTGTTGTGGTCGAACACGTTCATATCAGCGAAAGTCTTTTAATTCTATCCTTTAAACTGCGGCAGAAAAATAACGGTTAATTTTAAAGGAGGTTAGGATAATGGATAAAAAGGAAATGTTGAAAGTCGTCAATGGAAATGAAGCCGGCGCCAAACCGGCCCGGGACGAGGTCGCCCGGCAGGTTGATGAATTGGTCGCAAAGGCGGCGGCGGCTCAAACTAAATTCATGGATTACGACCAGGAAAAGATCGACGCCATTGTTAAAGCAATGGCTTTGGCGGGAATCGACAAACATATGGAATTGGCCCGGATGGCGGTGGATGAGACCGGGATGGGGGTTTATGAAGACAAGATTACCAAAAATCTGTTTTCTACGGAAGAGGTTTATCACGATATCAAATATGAGAAGACCGTGGGGATCATCGAAGAGAACTATGAAGAAGGATTTATGAAGGTGGCTGAGCCTATCGGGATTATTGCCGGAGTGACGCCGGTTACCAATCCCACCTCCACCACCATGTTTAAATGCCTGATCAGCGTAAAGACCCGTAACCCGATTATCTTCAGTTTCCATCCCAAAGCCATCAAGTCCAGCATCGCGGCGGCTAAAGTTATGCTGGAAGCGGCCGTTGCCGCCGGAGCGCCGGAAAATTGCATCGGTTGGATTGAAAAGCCTTCGATTGAAGCGACCAACCTGTTGATGAATCACCCGGGGATCAGTCTTATTTTGGCCACCGGCGGAACCAATATGGTCCAGGCCGCCTATTCCTGCGGTAAACCGGCATTGGGGGTCGGCCCCGGAAATGTTCCCTGTTACATTGAAAAATCGGCTAACCTAAAAAGAGCGGTTACCGACTTAATCTTAAGTAAAACCTTTGACAACGGCACGATTTGCGCCTCAGAGCAGTCGGTCATCGTTGACAAAGAGATCGACGCCAAGGTGAAGTCCTTAATGACCGATTACGGCTGCTATTTTCTAAAACCGGAGGAGGTCGGTCGCTTGTCGAAAGTGGCCATCGACGCCCAACACGACAGTATGAGCGCCGCGGTAGTCGGCCAACCGGCCGCTAAAATCGCCGAAATGGCCGGAATTAAGGCCCCGGCCAACACTAAAATCCTGGTTGCCGAGTTGGAAGGGGTAGGGCCGGATTACCCGCTCTCCCGGGAGAAGCTCAGCCCGATCCTTGCTTATTATGTAGTCGAAGGCTACCGCCAGGGCATCAAACGCTGTGAAGAGATTACTGAGTTCGGGGGGCTTGGCCATTCGGCGGTCATCCATTCCGAAAATCAGGAAGTGATTGAGGAATTTGCCCGGAGGTTGCGAACCGGCCGCTTACTGATTAACTCGCCGTCATCCCACGGGGCGATTGGCGATATTTACAATACCAATACTCCTTCGTTGACGCTCGGCTGCGGCTCCATGGGGCGGAACTCGACCACCGACAACGTCAGCGTCCATAATTTAATCAATATCAAGCGGGTGGCCCTGCGCCGGGATCGGATGAAATGGTTTAAAATTCCGCCCAAGATTTATTTCGAATACGGTTCACTCCAATATCTAAGCAAAATTAAGGGAAAGAGAGCCTTTATCGTCACCGATCCCTTTATGGTAAAGCTCGGCTTTAGCGAAAAGGTCACCTACCAGTTGGAGAAGATCGGGATTGATTATCAAATCTTCTCCGAGGTGGAACCGGATCCTTCAGTGGAGACAGTAATGAGCGGCGTTAAGGAGATGAACGGCTATCAGCCGGATTTGATTATCGCCTTGGGGGGCGGCTCGGCGATTGACGCCGCTAAAGGGATGTGGCTCTTTTACGAGAACCCGGAGTTGGAATTCGAGACCTTACGTCTTAAATTCGCCGATATCCGCAAACGGGCCTTTAAATTCCCCAACCTTGGGAAAAAGGCGACTTTTGTGGCGATTCCCACCACTTCGGGAACTGGCTCCGAGGTAACCGCTTTTGCGGTCATAACCGACAAGAAGAGGAATATCAAGTATCCGCTGGCCGATTACGAGCTCACACCGGATATCGCCATCATCGATCCGGATCTGGTCTTAAGCGTGCCGCAGTCGGTCACCGCCGACACCGGAATGGATGTGCTGACCCACGCCATTGAAGCCTATGTCTCAGTGATGGCCTCCGACTATACCGACGCTCTGGCGGAAAAAGCCATCAAACTGGTATTTGAATACCTGCCACGCGCTTATGAAAACGGCCAGGATAAAACGGCCCGGGAGAAGATGCACAACGCCTCCTGCATAGCCGGGATGGCCTTTACCAACGCCTTTCTCGGTGTAAACCACGGCATGGCCCATATTTTGGGCGGGAAGTTTCATATTCCGCACGGCCGGGCCAACGCGATTTTACTGCCGTATGTGATTAAGTACAACGCCCAAAGGCCGAGCAAATTTGTAGCCTTCCCCCAATATGAGTACCCGATGGCCGCTGAGAGATACGCCGAGATTGCCAAATTCCTAGGCTTGCCCGCCGCCACCACTGAAGAGGGAGTCAATAGTCTGGTTGAGGCTATAAAGGATCTGATGACCAAGTTGAATATTCCACACACGTTAGCCCAGGCCGGGATTGACAAAAAGTCTTTTGAAAAGGAAGTGCGGGAGATGGCGGATATCGCCTTCAATGATCAGACTACCGGGACCAATCCCCGGATGCCTTTGGTGGCGGAGATTGAGGGGATTTACCGGGAGGCTTATGAAGGGACATTGAAGTAGGGTATAAAACCACTATATTAGACAGGGTTAACAGGATTTAATGGATTTAACAAAACCCCGGCTGGGCCGGGGTTTATTTTTTGGTGTAGGCTAATAGGATCACCTCTTTGTTCTGATTCTGGCTGAGTTGTTTTTGAACCTGATTAAGCTGGGTTATTTCATCGGTGGAGAGTTCGGCAAACTCGTAATCTTTGGCGGTGTTAAGGAGGATGCCGGTTGTTTTTGGGTTGTCGGTCAGGATAGTCACTTCCTTTACTTAAAGTTATAGTTCCTCGGATATATTATCTCCGTTCGTGGTGATTTTAAGTCTGGTTTAAAAAATTTGAAGTTTTCCCGGCATTGTAAGGTTTTAAAATCATTTTTTCACCCTTTTCTCTTTTTACTTGCATTTTGCGAGGGATCTGGTTTTGAATTAGGGCCGATGGGAGCCTGTTCCTGCCTCCCCCGGCCTTCGGCGTTATTCGCCATCTTAGCTACGCCTACCTTGGGACTTCCTGTCCCTGGCCTCCAGGAGCCACTTTTTGAGCTGAGCAAAAAGTGACAAAAACGCCCCGGGAACATGTTTCCCGGATCTTATTTTATTCATCCAGGGTTTTTAGTGGGTTAGCGGAAGTTCGGCTAACAGCATCCTTGCTTACGCCGAACTACGGACATCCTGTCCGTAAAAAGAAGCGCCGTAAAGTCCCTTTCGTGGGGGTTTTTCTGATGAGGGAAATGATATATTCAACTTAGTAAACGGGGTTTACACAAAAACATCTGCACGACCATGGCCGTATGAACTTTCTAACTTATTTGCTTCAAGTATATTTGATACCGTTTTAAATTAAGAACCGGTCTAAACTTTAGCTTGTAATCCCTGAGGCCTCCCGGGCCAAGATCGCTGCCTACGTTCACTAATTCAATCATTGGGTTGATTTTATTTAACTCGCGCACAAACTCTACGGAAAGCATCTCCGATAATCCCGGTATTCCCTCTTTATATTTTAATAAACTGCCCCATGCCTGTCCTGTGGGCAATTCCCCGCCGGAAACCATCCCGATTAGTTGATTGTCTTTTTGAATAACTAAAATGATTTGATTTAGTTCGTCACTGTGTTTAATCATTTCCCGGTAGTATGCCTTATCAAGTATATTGGCATATTTTCTCCCGGCGGCATTACCCCAATGATTACCCAATTCAATTAATTGCTGATAATCACTTGTCCGGTATCTCCGGATGAGGGCATCGGGATTTTCCCGGCGAAATTTATTGACCTTATTTCTGAGAGTGCTAAAATCTTTGCCGGTAAGAGAAACCAATTTTTTTAGATCCAAATGTCTTTCAATCCCCTGTAATGTGACTGGTCTAAAAAGATTGTCAAACTCAGAGCAGCTTCGTAAAAATTGAAGCTGGTTTTGATTAATCATCCTAATCAGCGTCCGGTTGTTCTCTTGATTATTCCAGTCATAGCAGTATTTCATACACTTCAACACAACATTGATTATCTTTTCGGGGTTTCCTTTACCAAAAGGCAAGCAAAATAAGTATAATGAATTTTTAAAAGAATGCCCAAAGGTTACCAACAGGTCATCGACAATTTTCCATAATACTTTCCGCAAATTTGATTGGGATGACGCCCAAAGATATGGAAAATTGGACGACCATAGATTTGCTGGGTATTCAGTGTTTTTGATAAACTCGGAATATAGATTGATGTCTTCCGGTTTTATTTCATGAAACTCCCATTTCCCGATGTTTATATTGTTTGATTGGTCAAACAAAATAGGCATCTCCTAACACAGGGAATTGCATAATTACCTTAACTCAATATCCGCATACAATATATAATGGTTTAAGCTTTTTAGTTTATCAATATATTGGGCGGATAAAAATTGTTTAATTATGCAAATCCCTCAACAATGTAAATATACCGGAAATCCAGGTTGAATCCGGTATTTTTATAGTTCATTCTTAAAACCGGACAAAAATTTGGCATAAAATAACGGACCTGTTTTCAATGTATAGTATAACTGCACGTCATGAATATCCAGAGCAATTCCCGGATCGGGATCACGATTGTTTATCTCAATAAGCCAAAGCCGCTCCTGTGTGTCTATTCCAATATCCAGACCGAGGGTTCCGCAGTTGATTCCATATTCATCCAATATTTTAGAAACAGTTATCGCCAAAGCCACGATTTTTTTCTTCAAATCATCAATGTTATCTTTGGATGCGGGGATAGCTTTCCTCAAAATATTCTCGGCGGTAAAAGCAGCTCCTCCGCTGGAAATATTACTGACGATGCTGTCCTTGACTCCGGACCGCCCGATGATAGCCTGACATACCCATGTATTGGATTGGTTTTTTTGAACGACACAACGGAAATCAATTAACCCTCCTTTATATTCAAGCAGGTCGACAGCTTGTTGAATCAGGTATTTTCCGTGACGGAAGCGTTTATGAATATATTCGCCCGCCTTGCCGGGATCTTCAAAGGTATCAATGCGGTTGACTCCTCTGTCGCGGTATTTGAATATATACAGCTTGTTGTCCATACTAACCCGGACAATTCCACGGCCTTGCAATCCTAAAACCGGTTTTATATATATTTGGGGAAACCTTGCAAGCATTTTAAATACGTCTTGAGATGAATGATATAATATGGTATAAGGAATATGCGGATTTATCCCGGGTTCTTTGGAAAGCCATTGATACATCTCCCATTTGCTGAAGAAACGGCTGTTGAAAATGTTGTTCCCGATCACAGACAGGAAGTGGTTTTTCCATTCCGCGCTCAACCCGATTGTACGATATATCGATGAAGGATAGGGGAATATCCCCTTATGCCAGTATTTTTTGACCGGGTTATAACAGTATCCCTCGATGAGCCGGTTTTCCCGATCAACTTTATTTAAAGCAAACACTACAATTGCTCCATGCAATTTTGCGTATTCTTTAACATAAACCAGCATTTTGTTTAAATGGGAAGAGGTCAATTTATTCTCTTCATCACTGCTCAAAAGTCCAATATAAGGGCCGATGATGATCCCGTTTTGATTTGCACACAGCTCATATACGGGATAATCGGGCAAATGTAGGTTTGTGATGAGATTTTGTGACAGCAGGATATTTTCCGGCGAGATCTCATGATTTAGTCTGATTTTTACATAATGCTTTTGATTACCGAAGCTTAAGCAGGCAAATTTTCTTCTTCCAATGCCAATCGCAGCAGCTTTTTCAGGATGGATGCTAAATTCGGATTTTTGATCCGTGCCGGTTTTTATTGTGACAACTACATTCATGTTACTTCTCCTATTCCAGGCAAGCCGGTTTTGAATAAGGTTATTTCTCTCCGAATCGGGCAAGTGAAGACGCATAAAGCAGCGGAGCATACCTTATTGAAAGGTAAGTCTCCGGATCTATTTTTTTAAACCCTTTAAAGCTTGGGAAGACATTTGCTTCAATCAGCCATAGTCTTTTATCCGTATCAACGGCAATATCCAAACCAAACTCCGCAAAATGCTCCCCCGAAGTATCCATATACAAACAGATATTTAGACAGAGCCGGTTGATCTGCTCCAGCAGCGATTCGGCATCGGCAGTAAATACTTGCTGTATAGTTTCATCCAGCGGTAAGGCGTAACCCCCTCTTGAAATATTAGTCAAGTAACCATTATTCGAAACCCGGCATTCGACCCCGGTGCATCCCCATTCCTTATCAGATCCCTTTTGCATGACAACCCTGATATCAAAAGGCGAATTGCCGATTTTGGACAATGGTATATACTTTTGAATGAGATATTTGTCGAATAAATCTTGATAGACGTAGAAAAAATTTTCCAAAAGTTTATCATTATACAGTTCATAAATTATTGGTTGTTTACACCGGAAATCAATCACTTTATACTTGGAAGCTATTTTTTCAATGATGCAGATCCCCCGGCCTCTTGATAGATGAACCGGCTTTAGAATGACCTTATGGTGACAGTCAATGAAATTTTTTAGCTGATCAAATTCAAGTGAATACTCTGTGGGAGGGAGATAATTTTTTAATTCGCCATTCAGTCTGATAAAATCAAATAACTCATATTTGGTAAAGCGGTAACTATTAAAAAGCCTTCCCCTCGTATATTTAACCAACCGTTTGATCTGATCCGGATCGGTATGAAAGTCCCGGCGGTAAATGACTTCCGGAAGCGGGAAACACCCGTATTCCCATGATGACGTGTCAATATTATAATAAAGACCATAAACAGTCCGGTTTCTCCAGTTGATTAATTTGGGGGAAAAAGCATAAATCAGTCCGCCAACCTGATGATAGATGCCGAACCGGTCGGAATATTTCATCATATGCACCGGATTATAACGATGGGTGGCATCGCCGAGCAAAAAACCGATAACCGGCCCCAAAGTTATACGGGAATCGGCGGTTTTTAATTGATAAATCGGTGATTCCGCAATTAAGAGTTCGTCCCTTAATTTGTCCGAAAGCTTTATTTTATATGGTGTCTCAAAAGAATTATCTCTTGTTAATACGAGGTCGTCCCGATATTGAACGCCGGCGGTAGTAGATTTTCCACCAAATTTTATTTCGGCTGCCGGTCCGCAATCCATGGCCAGTGTCGATGGCAGATAAATTATTTTCTGGTCGCAATGAACAACATCTATTTTAGCCCACATTTTCTCACGCTCTTTTTATTTATTCTTCCAAAGCATCATTTTCATCAAGATTTTCGCTCTTCTGAAGCAACTCTTCTACAAAATGCAGTTTTATTTGGGTCATCATTTGAACTTTGGTAATATTTCTCATTATGCTGTTAACCGACTCATTGATGGAGACGAACTCTTCCAGATTCATGGAGTTGTTTTTTGCTTTTTGGAGGAGATCGCTCTCTAAATTAAGAATGTTGGAAAGAGCTGTTTCTTCGACTGCAACCGTTTTAATAACATCTTTAAAAGCTTGTTCCAAGTTACTCAAGGAATTTGGATTATTAAACATTGATTTAATCATACCTCCACAGTTGATTAAAAATTATATCCGGCCAATATGATTTGTCACTTCGACCTGCTTAATATTTTTTTGACAATTATTTTATTCATTAACTCCGAATATGATGCCAGCATTGAAGTTTTAACAAGGGCAATCGAATTTTCATCCAAAGATTTTCTGAGAACAGCATAGGTTTCGTTAGAGTCCTTACAAAAAAAGACATTCTCTTGGACCATACCTTTTTGTAATGCTCCGAGGCCAATTTCATCAGCTCCTTCACCAATCACAATCAGCTGGTCTATCCCGAGCTCGGCAACTCTCTCACCGGCTTGGAAGTGGTATTTGGCGCTCAGATCTCCTAAAAGCGACATTTTACCCAAGACCGCAATGGTTTTTTTCCCCTCTGAAAGGGATTTGAGAAGTTTAAGCGCCGCTTCTACGGATGTCGGATTGGTAGACCAGGTGTCATCAATAATTGTGCTTCGGTTAATCCCTTCATTAAATTCAAAGTGTTTTTCCACATTTTGAAACGATCCCAGCCTGGCCCCGGCCTCTTCGATCGTAAGACCGACGGCATGTGCCGCCGCAATCGCAGCAGCGGCATTGTACACATTAAACTCACCATGTCCCGGAAATGAAAAATGATAGGTTTTGCCTCTATAGCGGATTATAAATTTTACAGTTTCCTTCTCCTGGACTGTATTTGAGACCTTAAAATCGGATTGGTCCCCAAACCCAAAGTAGATAACGTTTCCCCGGAATTTCTTTAAATCAATCTTATTAATATTTTCATCATCCGCATTCAAGATTAAAGTTCCTTGAAAACCCATGCCTTCCAGCAATTCGGTTTTTGCCTTGATATAAGCATCCAAACTCCCGAATGCTTGGAAATGATCAACTCCAATATTAGTAATAATCCCTACCTGCGGTTTAAAATAGCGACAGGATGTTTTTAAGTCGCCGGAGAAGGCAACTCCCATTTCATAAACCGCCGCCTGAGTTTGGTCATCAATCTCCAGTAAATAGCTTAAATTACGAAATAAAGCGTTGAAACTTTTATAGGTCGCGTTTACCTTATAAGTTCCCGCTAAAATGTGTTTGATCATTTCTTTGGTAGTTGTTTTTCCGCATGTTCCGGTGACGCCGATAACCGGGATATTAAAGATATTGCGGTAAAAATCAACGAACTTCCAGTAAGCAGCGATGGTCTCCGGCACCCTGATAATTGTAATATTATCGGAGAGTCCGAAGAATTTAGCAGGTTTATCGGTTACTACGGCAAACGACCAATTTTTTTGGTACTTATTCGGATTATATCTGTTACGGCGCAGGTCAAAAAAGAGTGAGTCCTGCTTGAGCCTTTTCGTTCCGATAACTATATTATCAATTATCAGATTGTCCATTCCCTGCACAATCGATCCATTCATTATTTCTACGATATTCTTTATAGGCAGTCTCTTCATCAGGACACTCGCTTCATTTTAACAATTTCACATTATCCTATGCGATTATTGCGTTATATGTTCAGATTAATTAATTGAATATCTATAGTACATGTGCATACTCTTTTCCGTATAATGAATCAAAAAGATCTAGAGGTGAGCGGTATTTGAAACCTTCAAAGCATATTGAAAGTCTTTTGCTCGAGATCCATGGCGAAATAACCGGTTTGAACGTGGAAGAGGACTTTAGACAGATCCTATTGGAAGATATCGAGCTGGCATGCGAGTGTTTTAAAGAAAAGAATATTCTCTGTGTTATCAACTGTCTGGCGGTTTTGGCCGATAAATTGCAGACATATTTGATTTTTTCACGTTGCTACCACCAGGATATTAAAAAGTTATTGATCGAGATTCATCATTTGCAACAGATCCTGATCAAACTTCCGGTATGTATCAATGGGACTACCGGAGCAACAGGAGCTACCGGTCCAAGCGGACCAGCAGGAACTCCGGGACCCATGGGGCCAATGGGTCCGACCGGAGCGACGGGACTTCCCGGAACGGCAACCATAATTATGAATTCGCCTCCGGTATCTTGTTATCCAATCACCCAGAAAACCCCGGTTAAGTTTGGTTGTTTTGACTCCAGCATACATATGCAGACTTTCTGTAAGTCATGCCGGAAAAAAAGTGAACAATCCCGTGGTTGGGGCTGTCCCAAAAGCAAATCTAAAATTTAAAAAACGTCCAATCATTGAAAGCTGATTCTCCACTTGGCTTAAACGACCTGGCAAAGCCCATAAAATAGATGGAGTTTACACAAAAAATTTGACAAACTCGGAATTCGAGCTTCTGAAGTAGAAAGTCGAACTTCAAAAGTCCGGTGTCGAGCTTCGGAAGTAGAAAGCCGAGCTTCGGAAGTAGGAGGTCGAGGTTTGGAAGTTCGGAGTTGAGCTTCGGAAGTAGAAAGTTGAATTTCGGAAGTAGAAAGTCGAGGTTCAAACATAGAAAAAGGTATTTGTGAGATAGAAAAAGTTATTTTTGACATAGAATGTTACTGCTACCGCATCATGTCCAGCAACAGACGGTTTGAATTGTCCAGAACTTGACGGAAACACTGAGCGGAAAACGAATTCTCCGGTGGGAAAGGGAGAATCAAGACAATTCTCCCTGAATCACCAGTTTAACCATATGATCATCAATGATCCGGCGGCCGTTCTGCGCCCCATAAATCAAGCAATGAGTACAGACCTTGTTTACTAACCTAGCCGT
>JBLNCU010000025.1:0-14806 GCA_050260935.1 Bacillota bacterium | reverse complement strand
TCCTACGGGGTACCGGTTCTCCGCAAAGTTACCGAATCGAAAGAGGCCGATCTGGAGCTTTCCAAATACACACCGGATAAGGAGATTTCCGTCGATAAAATGGTATTAAGTCAGGTAATTGAAGAGTCCACTGTTACACCACGGTTTCATAAGTACGAAGAAGCCATGGAGATGGCGGATAAGGAAATCTACCGGCTGACTAATGATGATATTCCTATAGAAAGCTCCTTGCAGAAATTCAATACCGTGATCACTAAATTCTTAAGACAATAAAAGGCTTTTTTAAAAAAGATAACATTTGTCACCCCGTTTTTTATGATCGGAGTCACCGGCATCATATGACAAAAAGCCCGGGCCCGGTTTGACAAAAAACAGCCTTTTTCCGTGACACTGATTCATAGACAACTTCTTCCGGATTTAATACAATCTAAATACAGGGTTCAAACCGGCCGGTTTGAGAAACCAGATTAAAAAAGAGCAGGAGGCTAATGATGTTTAATAAAAAACTGTTCGTAATCGTGATGGTTATCGTGCTTGCGCTCTCTTCTTTCTCAGTTTGCGGCGCCGCCAAACAAAAAGTTTTTGGCGCTACCTTCCATAATCTCAACAATCCGTTTTTTGTCGCTTTAAATGACGGTATTAAAAAAGTAGTTGAGAGTAGAGGCGACAAATTAATCTCATTCGATCCGCAACAGGACTTAAGCCGTCAAATCTCCGGAATTGAAGATTTTGTCTCCCAGAAGGTTGACGCAATTTTCGTGGCCGCGCTTGACTGGAAAGGTATCAAACCAGCTTTGGAAACAGCTAAAAAAGCCAAGATCCCGGTTATCATCGTTGACGCTCCCGTCTATGATGTGGATCTGGTCGCCACCACTGTAGCTTCAGACAACTGGAACGCCGGAGTGCTTTGCGCCAAAGACATGATCGCAAGAATTGGAACTAAAGCCAACATCGTGGTCTTGGCCCATCCGACCGCGAAATCCGCCATCGACCGGACCGAGGGCTTTAAAGCAACGATCAAAAAATATCCCGGTCTCAAAATTGTGGCCGAACAGTCTTCCAACGGCGAACTTGATAAAGCGATGCAGGTCATGGATGACATTATTCAAGCGCAACCCAAGATCGACGTGGTCATGGCTTTGAACGACCCGACCGCCATGGGCGCCATTGCCGCTCTGGAAAGCGCCAACCGCTTAAAGGGCGTTCTGGTTTACGGCGTCGACGGTTCGCCGGACGCCAAGAAAATGATTAAAGAAGGCGGCAAACTGACCGCTACCGCCTCCCAATTCCCTTCGAAAATCGGTTCCATGGGCGCCGAAGCAGCTTACAAAATTTTGAAAGGCCAGAAAGTGCCTAAAGATATCAAAGTTCCGGTAGAGTTGATAGACAGTTCAAATATCAGTAAGCATAAAGTCGATCAATTCGAATAATCGGCTGATTTGCCAGAAGATCAAGTAAGATTTGCCCGGGAAACCGGGCAAATCTTTTCTCCCAGATTGGTTAAACGGAGGGTTAAGATGGGACCGCATATTTTAACCATGGAGAATATCCATAAAAAATTCCCCGGGGTTTATGCTTTAAACGGAGTAAATTTTGATCTGCGCTACGGTGAGGTCCACGCCCTGCTGGGCGAGAACGGCGCGGGCAAATCGACCTTGATCAAGATTTTGGCCGGGATTTACACCGCCGATGAAGGGCGGATCTATATCAAAGGCCGGAAAGTAAAAATAAACGATGTTCATCAGGCTCAGGCCCATGGCATCAGCGTGATTCACCAGGAATTATGCCTGGCTCCCAACATGACGGTGGCCGACAATATCTTTCTCGGTAAGGAGAAAACGGATATAGCGGGGTTTGTGAGGTATTCCAAGCAAAACCGGGCCGCCCAGGAGTTGCTGGATTCATTGGGGCTGGCCATTAAAGCCACCGATCTGGTTTCCAGCTTAAGTGTTGCCCAGCAGCAGATGGTGGAGATAGCCAAAGCTTTGTCCATTGAGGCTCAAATCATTGTCATGGATGAACCGACCGCTTCCCTGACTTTAAAAGAAGTGGAACGGCTTTTTCAGACCATTGAAAACCTCAAGCGGAGAAATATCGCTGTAATTTATATCTCCCACCGCCTGGAGGAAATTTTCGGCGTAGCGGACCGGGTTACGGTCTTACGGGACGGGAAATACGTCGGCGCCAAGGAAACGGCTAACACCACCCGTGAAGAATTGGTATCGATGATGGTTGGCCGGGAATTGAAGGATTTATATAAACGGACTTTTCATCAGTTAGGTGATACTGTTCTGGAGGTCCGGCATTTGAACCGCCATAAAACCCTATATGATATCAGTTTTTCCCTGAGAAAAGGCGAAATACTGGGGATCTCCGGATTGGTCGGCTCGGGCCGGACCGAACTGGCCAGAGCCATTTTCGGGATCGACATTTGCGACACCGGTGAAATACTGGTGGCCGGAGAAAAAGCCGTTGTTAACTCCCCTATTGAAGCGATGGGTTACGGCATCGCTCTGGTTCCGGAGGACCGAAAAGGCCAGGGTTTGGTGCTGATTCAAGGAGTATCTTACAACATTACTCTGGCTGTTTTAAAGCGGTTCATCAAAGGCATCCGGGTTGATCATCAAACCGAGAGGGAATTGGTAGATAGTTATATCGAGAAACTTTCCATTAAAACGCCCCACCGCGAGCAGCTCTCGAATAACCTTAGCGGCGGCAATCAACAAAAAATCGTCATCGCCAAATGGCTGGCCACTGCCCCCAAGGTGCTGATACTTGACGAACCAACCCGGGGCGTTGATGTCGGGGCCAAAGCCGAACTGTACTCGATAATCGATATGCTGGCCGAACAGGGAGTGGGTATCATCATGATCTCCTCCGAGTTGCCGGAGATCATCAACATGAGCGACCGGGCGCTAGTGATGCATAACGGCCGGATTACCGCCACCCTCACCAGGGATCAATTGGACCAGGAGACAATTATGCATTATGCCACAGGGGGTATTAAAGATGCAAGCTAAAACTGTAAAGGCCGGCGATCTTTTTTTAAGTAATCCGCTTCTTGCCGCGCCGGTTAAGTATATCAAACGTAACGCCGGTATTTTAATCGGGCTCTCGGCGATGTGTATTGTTTTATCAGTCATGTCGCCGGTATTTTTGACCACCAACAATATACTCAATGTTTTGCGGCAGGTATCGACCAATGCCGATATCGCCCTTGGTATGACGCTGGTTATTTTGACCGGCGGGATCGATTTATCAGTGGGCGCCGTGGTGGCTATTGCTGGAACGATGTCCGCCGGGTTTATTGCCTTAAGCGGGCTACCGGTATGGGCTGCATTGTGTTTAGGGCTTTTAATCGGTATTATAATCGGCTTTTTTAACGGTTTCGTGATCGCCAAAACCGGAATGCCGCCGTTTATCGTGACAATGGCCACCCTGACCATGGCTCGGGGGTTGGTGTATGTCTATACGGGAGGACTGCCGATCCGGACTCTTAACCCCATTTTTAACAAAGTGGGCAGCGGTTATTTGGGGCCGGTGCCGCTCCCGGTAATCTATACCATTGTCTTATATATCGGGGTAATGATCTTGTTATACCGGACCAAACTTGGACGGCATATCTACGCCGTGGGCGGCAACCGGGAGGCGGCCAGGTTTTCCGGGATCAATATCGCCCGGGTTGAACTGGTGGTTTATACGCTGATCGGGTTTTTAAGCGCAATAACCGGTATTGTTTTATGCGCCCGGATGTACTCGGGACAACCGACAATAGGTAACGGTTTTGAGTTGGACGCCATCGCCGCGGTCGTTCTCGGCGGCACCAGTTTCTCCGGCGGCATCGGCACTATTGGCGGCACAATTATCGGGGTATTGGTCATCGGATTTTTAAATAACGGATTGAATTTGCTCGGGGTCTCCTCCTTCTGGCAGTTGATTGTCAAAGGAGCAGTTATTTTATTAGCGGTTTATATCGATACCTTGAAGAAAAAAACCAGTAAAAAATAGAATACGTTCCAGTCTGCACAGGTCTCTAACACGGTTTAGAAACCTGGCAGACGTTTTTTTGTCTTCCCGGCGAAATCCCTTTGTGAGGTGATTAAATTGGGCATTTTAAGATTTAATTCTATCGGAAAACGGATAAGATTCGGCTATTTTATCATGATCCCCTTGTTCAGCACGGTTGTTGCCGGAGTAATCCTGATGTTTTTTAATATTAATCAACGTTATAATAAGATCATTAAATCCACCGTTAAAGCCGGTCAAATCCAGATCATCATCGACGCCCATACCAAAACATTGATCCGGCAATTGGCTATGGACCGGCCGAATATGTATAAGAACAGCGCCAAGGTTCGCGCCGAAATTTACCGTAATTTAAATTTTTTAAGCCATTCAATATCGGAGAGAAACAGCGAGGCCCGAATGGATTTAAACGGCTTACAAGCGACAATCGACGGTTATTTTAATATACTTAAAGAGATTTCCAACAACCGGCAAATGTCGCTGAAGGAAGTAGTCGCCAAATTCAACGACCTTCGCAAGAATAATGATTTCGTGGTGAGCGGGGTTCAGCGGCTGATCACCGACCAATTGTTGTTTAATGAGAAGATCATGAGCGAGATTAACCGGCAGGTTACCCTGATACTTGTATTTATCTGCCTTGCCGTGGCGGTTGTTTTCCTTCTTATTGTCATCAACTCCATCAGAATATCGGGGGAGATTGCCGCCATGTTAAAACGGCTTTCGGAAACCGCTAAAGAGATCGCTGCCGGAAATCTGGATATCAGAAAAATTGAGGTTAAAGGCCGGGATGAAGTGGCGGTATTAGCCGACTCCTTTAATAAAATGACCGTTAATCTGCGCAATTTGATCGGCAGCATCGGCAGAAGCAGCGCTTTGGTCGCCAATTCCGCCGTGTTGCTACATAATGGAGCCCAGGATAGCGCCAGAACCAGTGAGCAAATAGCCGCTACCATGCAGCAGGTCTCGGAAGGGGCGGCCCAGCAATCGGAAGAGTCCCAAAAAACCATAGTGTTAATGAACCGGCTGTTAGAGAGCAATCAAAACATTTCGCAGAATGTTTTAAGAGTATTGGAAGCGGCGGAAAGCGCAACCGAAGCCGCAAAAATGGGCTATGAGAAGCTGGTCGGACTGTTAAATCAAATCGCTGTAATAGAGAGTAAAATTGTCGCCGTTCATTCGGTGACTGACTCCTTAAAACAATATTCCGATGAGATCGGAGAGATTTTGCTTTCTATTACCCAGATTTCCGAGCAAATCAATTTATTGTCGCTAAACGCCTCCATTGAGGCGGCCAGGGCCGGTGAATACGGCAGGGGATTTGCGGTGGTCGCCGATGAAGTCCGTAAATTGGCCGAAGACTCGGCCAACGCGGTCAAAAACATTACCGGAATTTTACAGCTGATTCAGGATCAATCGCAGAGAGTAGCGGTGAATATTGACGAAGGGGTAAATGTGGTTAAAGAAGGGACCGGCTGGGGGCGGAACGCCCGTGACGCCTTCCAAGAGATACTACGGACAAATGAACATGTGAACTTGGAAATTAATGAGATTATCGCAGAAATCCGGATAATAGCCGAGGGAATTCAAGCATTGGGTGAAATGAATGAAAACATCGCCGCTATTTCCGAAGAAACATCAGCCGGAAGCCAGCAAGTCACCGCAGCTACGGAAGAGCAAACTGCCAGCTCGGAAGAGGTTTTAGGGTCGGCTTCCGCTTTAACGGAGTTGGCGGAGGAACTGCATAACCTGGTGAAACAGTTCACTATTCCTGATATGACTTAGGGGGGATTATCAATGTTTGATTTACTGGCTTTAGGGGAATTATTAATCGATTTTACACCCGCCGGTCTCTCGGAGGCAGGTAACCGCTTATTCGAGGAGAACCCCGGCGGAGCTCCCGCCAATGTACTGGCGGCAGTCGCCAAATTGGGTAAAAAGAGCGCCTTTATCGGTATGGTCGGTAAAGACCAGTTTGGCTTGTTTTTAAAGGAGGCGCTCCGCCAAAACGGGATCGAGACCGGCGGGTTGAAGTTTTCGGAAACCGCCAACACCACCTTGGCCTTTGTTCATCTTGACGCCGGCGGCGACCGCTCGTTCAGTTTTTACCGCAAACCCGGGGCGGATATGATGCTGACCCCGGATGACCTTGATTATGATCTGCTTAAGAAGGCCAGGATCTTTCATTTCGGTTCGGTCTCCATGACCGGCGAGCCTTCGCGGAGCGCCACCTTGGCGGCTGCCAAATTTGCCAAAGAACATGGCTTAATGGTTTCTTACGACCCCAATTACCGGCCGCCCCTCTGGCCAAGCCTTGAGGAAGCCAGGAAAGTCATTATCTCAGGACTTCAGTATGCGGATATCTTAAAGGTGTCGGCGGAAGAGTTGGAATTAATCACCGGGACCAATGATTTAGCCAAAGGCTCAGCCAGTCTTCACGATCAAGGCATCAGTGTAGTGCTGGTCACTTTAGGGCCGGAAGGTTGTTTCTACCGGTATCAGGGGGGAAGCGGCAAGCTGGCTGCTTATGAAGTGAAAGTAATAGATACCACCGGAGCGGGAGACGCCTTTCTAGGCGGAATTTTGTATTGGTTCTCCGGTTTGTCCTTAACGGAGATAAAACGGCTAAATCAGGCCGAGTTTGAAAAGATGGTCGCTTTCGCCAATGCTATGGGGGCCTTGTCCACCACCAAAAAAGGGGCCATCCCAGCCATGCCGAGTCTGGAAGAGGTAAAACAGCTTACCCGCGGCCTGCCTTTTTGACTTTGAAAATCGCACCGCGCGTCCGGGCCATCACCAGAGAAAATAATTCTACGCTAAGGCCGGAGCATGAACATGAATGGGAAATGCTTTAGGAACCGGAGGTTATCGCCGGCGCAGTTCAGGAGATGCTCGATGCCGGAGTCTGGAGGAATAATTCCGGCGCCGGCCGCGCATTCCCAAATACCGGGGGGAAGCCGCTTTTGGAGCCTGTTTACTGGCTGTTGCCGCCGGGAAGTGTGTTGATAGTACCTTAAACGTCGGGGAAATGATTGAATTAGGCCAGGCTTATAAATAGTCATTTTTTATATATTTAATGGTTTATAATTTTTCTCTCCGGGTTTACAATTTTTCCGTGCCGGTTTATCATTTTCCCATCTGGGTCTATAATTTTTCCCTGATGGTTTATTGTTTTTCTCTGATGGTTTACCATTTTTCCCCGATGGTTTATGATTTTTCCCTGATGGTTTATTGTTTTTCTCTAATAGTTTATCATTTTCCTCTGATGGTTTATGATTTTTCCATGGCGTTCTATCAATTTTCTCTACAGGTTACTTTTTTACCTGAAGGTATGATTTTCCACTGCAGATGCTTTTCTCCTCCTGATCCGGCCACAAATTTCTTCCCCTTAACCAACCACTCATCCGCCGGCGACAATCATGGTCTTTCAGATGCGGCCGGGTCAGGGGTTCAACCGCAAACAGGAGCCTGGCATTGGCTGCCCTTTCCACAGCGGGGAAGATCGGACTTTTTAATCATCTATAAGGACGGGACTCGGGACAGTGATTTGGAAATTGTGCCGCTACGTGAATGGAAGGCCATTGAAGCAGCCCGCTTAATATCTCTCCCATTATCAATCAATAATTGCATATTTCCCGATTGTGGTATAAAATAGTTTTTATCAGGTATTTAACTATCTTTATGTCGCTACTTGCATATAAGAGCAGTTTTACCTGATTTTTTATGGGATGATTTAAGTTCAAAGGTTTGGGATCTGTCAAAGATAAACCTCTTTAGGTTAAAATTAGGATAATACGAAAAAAGAGTTGAGGGGTAGCATGCCCACTATTAAAGATGTCGCCAAAATCGCCGGTGTAACCGTGACCACCGTTTCCCGGGTTTTGAATAACCGGGGTTATATCAGCGAAGCCACTAGAACCAAAGTAAGCGAAGCCATGAAAGAGTTGAATTACCAACCCAACGAGATCGCCCGTTCGCTCTATCGCCAAAAATCAAACATTATCGGGCTGATTATCCCCACTGTGGCTCATCCGTTTTTTGGAGAACTGACAAGTTATATCGAGTATTATGCTTACGAGTCCGGTTATAAGGTGTTGTTATGCAACTCCCACCTGGACCGGAAGAAGGAAAAGGAATACGTGGAAATGCTGAAGCGGCATAAGGTCGACGGCATTATCATGGGCAGCCATACCCTGGAGATTGATGAGTACTTAAATTTAAAACTGCCCATGGTTACATTTGACCGGCAGATCACGGGTGGTATTCCTTATGTTTCATCGGATAACTTTGAAGGTGGGAAGTTGGCCACCGAGTTCTTAATTCAAAAAGGTTGTCAGAAAATTGCCTATATAACCGGTAATTTAAGTTTGAATCTTTTGGCGAATAAAAGGTACGAGGCTTTTATTTTCGCGGCGATCAACCGGAACGTAAATTATACAACCATCCAAACCGATACCGATGTCTTTGACATAGATCAATATGAAAGACTGGTAAACAATATGTTTAAAGAACACCCGGATATAGACGGCGTGTTTGCCAGTGATCTCAAGGCGATTCATGTAATTCAAGCCTGCCGCCAGTTTAAAAAGAAAGTGCCGGATGATATCAAGATTGTAGGTTATGATGATATCAAACTGGCGTCTTTGGTGATTCCCTCACTGACAACCATCCGCCAACCCATGGAGGAAATGAGCCGACTGGCGGTGGAGTTGATTGTGAGACAAATCAACGGCGAAGAAGTCCCTACGGAAAATATATTTCCGGTAACGCTGGTGGAAAGAGACACCACTTGACTTGGAGGGCTTGACAAGAAATTTATGCGAGATCGGCTATTCTTGACAGTGATGCTTCAAGAATAGCTTTTTTATCAAATTATATGTCAATCGGTTGACATACGTCTTTAATTGCATATATAATTTATACATAAGTTATTTTTTTCATCAACAAAGGAGGTTCACCCCATGAAAGGTGATGTTATCGTATTGGAGGAACAGCACCGGAAAGCAGCCGGAGCGATTGTTCCGAAAATAATCGCAAAAATCAGACAAAAACCCGGCCGGTACATAATCACGGTCGCCGGTGAATCCGGCAGCGGTAAATCGGAGACCGCTCAAGCGATTGCCGGTGAATTAGAGCGGAATGGGATAAAATCGGTAATACTCGGCCAGGACGATTATTTTGTTTTGCCTCCAAAATTAAATGATGCCAAAAGAAGAGTGGATCCGGAGTGGTTGGGACCGCATGTCGAGGTAAAAATGGATCTCTTGGAACAAAACCTAAAGGATGCAATTAATGGAAAGGAGAAAATCACGAAACCGTTGATTGACTATGAGAAAAATTCGGTCACCGATGAAACAGTTAGTCTGAATGGCATCAAAGTAGTTATAGCTGAAGGGACTTATACCTCTTTACTGAAGAATGTCGATACCAGAATTTTTATAGCCCGGAACAGGTTGGATACATTGGAACACCGGAAGAAAAGAAACAGAGGCAACGAGGTCGATGATCCCTTTATTGAACAAGTGTTGGTTACTGAACATAAAATTATTGCCGGACATCGGCAATTGGCCGATTTTGTCATCACCAAAGACTATGATCTATCTGTTAACGAATAATTATAGGAGATAATGTCAGCATGGCTGTTAAAAACCAAGTGCAACTGATTACATACCCCGATTCGCTGGGGGGAGATTTAAAAGCGCTTCATGATATACTCTTGAAACATTTCGCCGATATTTTTAAGGGCGGAATTCATATTTTACCGCCGTTTCCCTCCTCCGGGGATCGGGGTTTCGCCCCTTTGACCTATTTGGAGATCGAACCGCAATTCGGCTCCTGGGAGGATATCCGGCGGATTGGTGAAAATTTCGATATTTTGCTCGACTTGATGGTTAATCATATCTCCAGACAATCGCCGTATTTTCAAGATTTTTTAAAAAGGGGGCGCCGGTCGGAGTATGCCGATCTGTTTATCACTGTGGACAAGATTTGGCCTGACGGCAATCCTCCGGCGGAGGAAGTCGCCAAGATCTTTTTACGCAGGCCGGAGCCTTTCTCCAACTTTACTATTGAAGAAACCGGCCAAGTGGAAAAGGTCTGGACCACCTTCGGCAAACAAAACCCCTCCGAGCAGATTGATCTCGACCTGAATTCGGAAAAAACCAGGAAACTCCTGGCCGATTTCCTGGTCAATTTCAGTAAAAACAATATTAAGATTGTCAGACTAGACGCTCTCGGTTATGTGGTGAAAAAGCCAGGGACCAGTTGTTTCTTTGTTGAACCGGAAATTTACCGGTTCCTTGACTGGATCACCGGTTTGGCCAATTCACTTGGGATCGAGTTGCTCCCTGAAGTTCACGCCCATTATTCCACCCAATTTAGATTGGCCGGACACGGGCAGTGGATCTACGATTTTATATTGCCTTATCTTATTCTGGAGACTTTGTTGAATAAGACGAGTGTCAGATTATGCGAGTATTTGAAGTACCGTCCCCAAAAGCAGTTTACCATGCTCGACTGTCACGACGGGATCCCGGTTAAGCCCGATCTAGATGATCTGGTTGAAGCCGAGGATGCCAGGAAGCTGGTTGATATTTGTATTCAGCGGGGGGCCAACCTTAGCCTGATTTTTTCACCGCAACACAAGGGCAAGGATGGTTTTGATGTGCACCAGATAAGATGTACCTATTATTCGGCGCTTGACTGCGACGATGACGCCTATCTAGCGGCCAGAGCCATCCAGTTCTTTACGCCCGGAATCCCCCAGGTGTATTATGTAGGCCTGCTGGCCGGTAAGAACGATAGCGAAGCCGTAAAACGGACCGGTGAAGGCCGCGAGATCAACCGTCACAACTTCAGCACCGCTGAGATCGAACAGGCGCTTAAGAAAGAAGTGGTTCTGCGGTTGTTGAAGCTCATCCGCTTCCGGAATGAATATCCGGCTTTTAATGGAGATTTCCGGGTTTTGAACTCCCCCGGGGACGAGATTCGTCTCTCCTGGCAAAAGGATGAGCAGCTTTGTACGTTGACCGTGGATTTAAAATCAAATCGAACCGTAATTGAGTATGGTGATCGAAACGGCAGGATGGTGCGGTATAACGTTTAATTTTTCGTCCCGGGAAGCAAACGACCGTAGGAATAATGTCCGGTTTCCGAGGAATTATTTCAATTCGAGATAAGTATCGGAATAGTGTTTTCGGCTGTTGATTATTACAACCGGTTACAGACCTTGATGGTTTAAAGTTGCTTTAATAATTAAAATTCTAAGTTGTAAGATTTAATACCTTAAATTTATGTCAAACGGTTGACATATATCTAAATTGGTTTTATAATTAAATTATGGTTTGAGAACCAAATTTTTTTGAAAATGGAGGAGAAAGAGAGTATGAGTAGAAACAAATTCTGGGTTCTTTTGATGGTATTCGCCTTAATCGGTTCTCTGGCTACCTGTGGGTTCGCCGCCGGCAAAACCAAGATCGTCTTTATGAACTCCAAAGGTGAAGTCACGGCTCAGTTGGAGGAAGCCGCCAGAATTTTCAGCAAAGAAAACCCCGGTATTCAGGTTGAAATTGTGGTCGCTCCGGTGGGACAGTCTCCTTTTGAAAGACTTTCCGCCTTATATGGCTCCGGTAACGCGCCCGCTCTTTCCATGCTGGATGGCGGCGATGTGCCGAAATTCAAGGACAAATATTTGGATCTCTCCAAGGAAAAATGGGTTAAAGATTCCCTTCCCGGAATGTTAACCGATTGTACTTATAGCGGGAAAGTAATAACCTTTCCATTTTGCGCCGAAGGTTACGGGTTTATCTATAACAAAGCGGTTTTAGACAAAGCCGACGTTGATCCCGGCGCTATTAAAACAACCAGTGATTTAAAGGCCGCTTTTGAAAAGGTTAAAGCTTCCGGTGTAGATCCCCTGATTATCGGGGCGATGGATTGGAACTTGGGAAATCATTTTCTGGCTATCGCCTATGCTGATCAATCCAATAAAGCGGCAGACGTTGCTAAGTTTATCAACAGCTTAAAAGTGGGTAAAGCCAACTTGGCCGGGAATAAAGTATTTAACGGTTTAATGAGTACCTTTGATGTAATGATGGCCTATAATGCCGCTAAAAACGACCCGTTATCCGTAGCTTATGAAAAAGGCGCCGAACTTTTGGGCCAAGGTAAAGTCGGTTTCTGGTTCATGGGCACTTGGGCTTGGGGGAATATCAAGAGTTTTGATACAGCTAATGGCGCTTATGGGTTTATCCCGGTCCCGATCAGTGACAACGCCGCCGATTATGGAAATTCCGGAATTGTGGCCGGTATAACCAAATTCGTCGGTATTGATAAATCCCAGAACAACAAAGCTCAACAAGCGGCCGCCAAAAAATTCTTGAATTGGCTGGTTTACAGTAAATCAGGTCAGGATGCGATCACCAACAAAATGGCCCTGGTGGCGCCCTTCAAGAATGCTTTGGAACCCGGCGATCCGCTTGGCAAATCGATGGTCAAATATATGAACGCCGGCAAAACCGTCCAGTTTATGTCGGTGCTGCCCGCCGATCACTGGTCCAAGACCGGCGCGTCCATGCAAAAATATCTAGCCGGCAAGCTCGATAAAGCCGGTTTAGCCAAAGAGATCGAAGAATACTGGAAAACCGTAAAATGAATACCCTAAAAGAATAGTCACAACGATACTGGAGAATAAATAACGGATGCCCTATCCGTTATTTATTCTCCAAACCTTATTTTGCCTGAAAAATAAGATATCTATAGAAATGTTATCTTCTATAGAAGGAGCCAAACCAATGCGACAGAGTAAGCGTATTTTAAATAACGTTCTCACTTACATAGGATTTGCCGGTCCGGCCGTTTTTGTGTTTCTCACGGTGATCATTTTGCCGTTTTTATTCGGAATTTACTTAACCTTTACCAACTGGGACGGCATCTCCAATTTTCCCTCCTTGGTAGGGATGGCTAATTACCGGGAGGTTCTCGGAGATCAACAATTTTGGGGTTCGGTTTGGCTCACTTTGAAATATGTGTTTTTTTCAGTAATTATCACTAATGTAATTGCTTTTATATTAGCGTATTTACTGACCAGCGGTATTAAAGCTCAGGCCTTTTTTAGAACCGTATTTTTCACCCCTTATTTAATTGGTGGAATCATTCTGGGGTATTTATGGAACTTTTTAATTTTTCAACGAGTCTTAATCTTTATTGGTCAAAAGTTTAATATTCCTTTATTCATGACTTCATGGCTGGGCGATCCGGACAGAGCTTTTTGGGCTTTGGTTATCGGTTTTACCTGGCAGTATATAGGATATATGATGATGATCTTCATTGCCGGATTTATAAGCATACCCCATGAGTTATTGGAGGCGGCCAGCATCGATGGGGCAAACGGTTATAACAGGCTTAAACACATTACCCTGCCGCTTATGGTTGCTCCGATTATTATCTGTACAGTTCTTTCAGTACAACGGGGGTTTATGGTTTACGATGTCAACCTGGCGCTCACCAAAGGCGGACCTTTTAACAGCACTGAATTGATATCGATGCATGTTTATAATACGGCGTTTACATACCAAAAATACGGGATAGGGCAAGCTGAAGCCTTTTTCCTCTTCTTCATGGTAGTAATCATCGCTTTGGTACAGGTCTATTTCAGCAAGAAGTTGGAGGTGGAAGCATGATTAGCCGGGATACCAATGTTCCAGAATATATCAAAGCCGCCGGTTTGGATGAAGATTACTCACAGCTATTCCGGGTATCAAAAAAGAGGCTCATCTCCAAGGATCGGATCTTCGGTTTTGTGAAAATACTCGTTTTAACTGTCTTTCTCATTTATTTTTTAGGCCCATTTTTACTGGTTTTACTAAATACATTTAAATCCAATACCGGTTTAATTTCTAATCCGTTAGCGTTGCCTGAAAAATTGGATTTCAGCAATTATATTATCGCCTTTAAAAGTATGAATTTTGTTTTCGCATTTTTTAATACTTTAATCATTACGGTTTGTAGTGTGGGCTTGATCGTTCTTATCTCGGCGATGGCCGCCTATATATTCGTCAGGAAAAAATGGAGTTTTATATATTACTTAATGGTGGCCTCAATATTTATCCCATTTCAAGCGATAATGATCCCTCTGGTAACAATCTACGGTTCGTATTTACATTTAATGAACAGTAAATGGACTCTGATCTTCTTATATCTCGGATTCGGGGTTTCCTTCGCCGTATTTTTGTACCATGGATTTATTAAAGGTATTCCGCTGGAATTGGAGGAAGCGGCCATGATCGACGGCTGCAACCGTTTCCAGACCTTTTTTAAAATCGTGTTTAGTTTATTGAAACCGATCACCACCACCATCATTATCTTGGATATGTTGTGGATCTGGAATGACTTTCTCTTACCCATTTTGGTTTTACAAGATACGGCCAACCGGACGCTGCAATTATCGACCTATCATTTCTTTGGGAGTTATTCGGTGCAATATTCCTTGTTGATGGCCGGGTTGGTAATGACCATGATTCCTGCGGTTGTGGTCTACTTGTTATTACAAAAACATATTATTAAAGGCATTATGCAGGGGGCTATTAAATAGTGTCCGGCAACTGTTTCGAATAAGATATCAGGCCAAGCGGGTGGTAAGTTGAACATTGCTTTGAAGTTAAATAGGGGCTACTTAAAAACCCCTTAAACACATATCAATACTAAAAAATCGAGCTTAAATCGGCAGGATAAATGCACGGGAAATGCGAATAAACCTAAAAAACCTTGCATTTGGAGCCGACTA
>JBLNCU010000024.1:0-7029 GCA_050260935.1 Bacillota bacterium | reverse complement strand
GCGTCCCGTAAGGCGCTCCGAATCTTATTTTTACTCCGGATAATCTCTTAAATTCTCCAAAGAATTTTGGAGATTCTCCGGAGAATAGATCTGATTCTCCGGAGAGTTCCGGAGATTCTTGGGAGCGTCCCGGAGATCCTCCGGAGAATTGCGGAGATTTTCGGGAGAGCCTCTAAGAGCCTCAGGAGAATCTCGGTGATTCCCGGAAGTATAATTCCAATTCTCCGGAGAATAATTTTTATTCTGCGGAGAATAATTCTAATTCTCTTTGGAAAGTCTCAAATTTCGTGTAAACGCCAATCCCGCTAGCCTTCCATCTTGATTCTGCAAAAGCCCTTCATTGAAGTCCGCCCATCCCTGGCCCCTCCCCGGGGAAGGGAATTCGTAAAAAAAAATGCGGGGGCATCCCGCGCTTCCGGTGGCGTGGCACACCACGCTTGCCTAAACCTATAAGTAATAAAAAACAGTTCATGAGGGTTGCCCTCAAACCCTTTCCAAAAGAGATTCCCTTCCCTACCTATACTCCACCAACTCTTCCAACGGCTTTCTCATTTTGTTCACCGTCGTCTCCCGGGCGTATCCCAACGGCGTAAAAGCCACCGGTTCAAGGGAATCGTCGAGTTTCAATATGTTTTTGGCGGCCAGCCGGTCGAACGCCCCAATCCAGCATGTTCCCAGACCCTCGTTGGTGGCCGCCAGGATTACATGGTCCATTACAATAGCGGCGTCAACATCGGCATAGCTCTTTTGATCCCGGCGAACCCAGCACTTTCCCGGCATGGAACATAAACATAAAACCAACGGTCCCTGGACGAACCATTCCTGGTTGTATATTTTCCGCAGTTCCTCCCGGCGGCCCCCGGTCTTGACCACGATGACCTTAAAAGCTTGCCGGTTGGCGGCGGTCGGGGCCAAACGGGCCACCTCCAGGATCCGCTGTAATTTCTCCTGTTCCACCTCGTCCGGTTTATAAGACCGGACGCTGTACCTTTTCCGAATAACCTCCAAAAAATCCACCGACAATTCCTCCTTTAGTTGAGCCTCAGAGGCTCAGAGAATCTTTTTTATTTCATGTGAGCCCAGGGACAGCACTAGTAATTTAGGTTAAGTATTAAATTTTCCTTTCTCCATGTCTCTGTGGCTAATTGCCTTTTAAAAACTCCTGTTTCATTATATAATATTTCCCGTGAAATAAGTTTAGGCATGTCTTTGTGACTTATCAGGCCACAGAAGCGCAGAGGCACGGAGAGTCTTTTTTTATTTCATTTTAAAGCGGGATCATGAAGATCAAATTTAGTATTTTGATTCCTGCTCCGTGTCTCTGCCGCCGATAAAACCAGCTTAATTTAAAACCGTCAGGAGATCCGCCAATGAAACAACAAGAGCTCCGCTCCAATCTGTTACTGTTAACCGCCGCCGCCATCTGGGGATTCGCCTTCGTCGCCCAACGGGTCGGCGTCAGATATATGGGCTCATTCACTTTTAACGGCATCAGATTCGCGCTGGGCAGTCTTTCCTTGCTTCCCCTGCTTCTCTACTCCTCTAAAAAAGAGTCTGGCAACGGTAGCAATACCCAAACAAAAACCAGCGCCTTACCGGCGGGAATCATTGCCGGCTTTATCCTTTTCCTAGGCGCTTCCCTGCAACAGCTCGGCCTGGTCAGCACCTCGGCCGGAAAGGCCGCCTTCATCACCGGGCTATATATCGTCCTTGTCCCGCTGTTGGGGATTTTTCTGAAACACCGTACCCATCCGGCTGCTTGGCTCGGGGTGTTCATGGCCGCCGTTGGACTTTATTTCCTTAGTGTAACCGGGAGGTTCATCATTGTTAAGGGCGATCTCCTGGAGCTGGCCGGCTCCTTTTTCTGGGCCGTGCATATCCTGGTGATCGACCATTTTACCAAGAAAGTTGATGCCTTGAGGTTGTGCATCATCCAGTTTCTAACCTGCGCCGTCCTGAGTCTGGGGGCTGCCGTTATCTTTGAAATAATCAGCCTTCACGGTCTGATGCGAGCCGCTATTCCGATTCTCTATGGCGGAGTCTGCTCGGTGGGCGTCGCCTACACCCTGCAAGTCTTCGGCCAGCGGCACGCCAAACCCGCCCACTCCGCCATTATTCTGAGCATGGAAACAGTCTTCGCCGCCCTCGGCGGCCTGATTATCCTGGGAGAAAACCTGGGAGGCCGGGGTTATCTGGGTTGTCTACTGATGTTGGCCGGAATGTTCCTCTCCCAGTTGCCGGAGTTATGGCCGAACAACCCGGAAGTTGTTAAGACCGCTTAAATCGGGGCTTTAAATCGTAAAAATCATGGCAAGTAATTCTTTTTTCATATTGAAGTCTGCCAACGATGACGCAGGGGTGTATCCCTGCCGTTTCAGCAAACCGGAGTATGCAATCCCTGGTAATATCCTGTTGGTGGCCCCATCGACAAATGTTTTTTCTAAATGAGGGGCCAATACATAAGCGATACCACAAGAAGCCAACGCTTTCCTGGTTTTATTGACAAACTTACCGGATCCGTAGTTGCCTGTAAAATTTCCGGTATAACCTCCTCTTAACAACAACCCTAATCCGCCGGAAACCGCAACCCAATCTGCCGGCGGGCCTCATCCATAACTTTCATTACCTCCAGGGATAACTGGTGGTTGTTTATTGTGGACTCCAGACGCCCTTTTTGAATTAAATCAATAAACTCCCGGGCTTCGTAATACATCAAGTCCGGCGATTGATCCCTGGTTATATCCTCAACCGCCCCACCCTTATAGACTATCTCCACCTTTTCCGGGGTGGAAATCTTATCAATGATGATATTGCCCTGCTCGCCCTGGATCTCGCTGGGCAGCCCGGAATCGGCAATCTTTGAATGGATGGCCACCGCTTCCATCCCGTCATACTGCAGACAAACGCTTCCTTCCCCGTCGATTCCCGATTCCAGCATCACGGCATTGGCCCGGATGCTTGACGGCCGGCCGAAAAGGGCCATAATCGGGTAGAGGCAATAGACCCCGATATCCATTAAAGAACCGTTGGCCAATTCGGGATTGAAAGTGTTGGTCGGCAAGCCTTGTTTATACCGGTCGTACCTGGAGGAATACTGGCATTTGATGGTCAAAAACCGGCGGACTTGGCCGATCCGGGACAGATTATCCCTGACCGTTTGAAAATTCGGAAGCAGGGTTGTCTTTAAAGCCTCCATCAGGACAACCCGATTTTTCCGGGCGGCGTCGATCATGGCCGCCAGCTCCCTGGCGTTGGAGGCCGCCGGTTTTTCAACTAAAACGTGCTTTTTCCCGTTCAGCATTATAAGCGCCTGCGGAGCGTGAAAAGAATTGGGGCTGGCAATATATACGGCATCGATAAACTGGCTTTGGGACATCTCCTCCAGATCGGTAAATATCTTCTTCACCCCGTATTTTTCGGCGAACTCCCGGGCCCGGCCGGCGGTTCTTGAATAAACCCCGCTTAAAATGAAATCTCCGGTCAACCCGGCACAACGGATAAATTCATCAGTGATCCAACTGGTGCCGATAATGCCGAACCGAACCATCCAATTTCCCGTCCTCTCTGTCCCATCAGGTTAGTTACTATATGATTCTTGGCCTTGCCATAAAAATCCTTTCTTTTTCACTTTTACAAGCGGCCACCACTTCCATTTCACTTCTAAGCAAATAAAAAAACCGGTCCTGCTTATTCACAGCCCGGCTTTAGGGTCTACTGAAAAAATGCGTTTTGCCATTTTATCAACCAGGGCTAAACCCCGGGGGGTTTCACCATCATTACTAAAATTAAACGCGCCGGCGGTTTAAAATGCGCCATCAGTCGCCTGAAAAAATAAAGCCGTTCTGCTGTTTAACCATACGCCCTTGTATGGAACCACAGTCCGGCCTTATTTCCAAATCTACGGCTGCTGATTTCGCCAACCGTTTTATCAATCAACATCCAACCCAAAGTGTAGATTGACTATAGCGTCATCATCACCGACTTTGGTGATATCGATCCTAAAATCCAGATCACTGTCTCTTGGAGCGCTGCGATAGTACCTGTTTTCCATATCATCCCGGTAATACTCCCGGGCCGGCCGTTCCCGGTTCCTCTCAATTACTCTGATGGCGATATCCCGGGCCCGTAAAGAATGAAAAATCGCTTCCTGGTACAAACGGCGTTCATATAATTGCTTGGCCCTCTGCTGATGGGCAATGGCTTCCCGCAAGCCGGAATATTGGCGTCCGCGCTTTGCGGCCCGTTGCGCCGCAAAAATAACATTGGCGGTACGGTGAATTATGTAACGGGCGTCATTCCTTAATTGATTATACTTCGGCGGCGGCGGTGTATATTGGGGCTTCCCGGGACCGCCGTAAAATTTGCCGTGTTTGGCATAAGCACTGAATGAACAAGTAATCAGTAAAACCGCGATTAAAAAACCAACCAGCCATCTCTTCATTGTTTTTCCTCCTCTACAGATATCCATATTTTTGTTGTCTATATTTTACTAAGAACAGCCCTCTCCCAACACAGGGAATTTCAGGATTTTTCCACCAACGTTCCCTCCCTTTGCTTAAATAGCCTTTAATCCGGGTTTTTGGCCCTCAGGAAAACTCACTTGGTAATTTTAGGCAACTGGGCCAACTGCTTAATTCGATGGTTTGATTGTACCGCCGGGGGATGAAATAAAAATAAGAAACGATAAAGAAATATAAAGCCTCTATTAGGAAAAATAAAAAAACGGCCTGTGTTCCAGCCGCTTTTCATTCCCCAGTTTTAATCGTAATCCCATCAAATCGCAAAATTCATCTGAACCTCGGCAGTTACCTTCACATTGCCTGGTTCGATGGGGGTATTGACCATCCCGGCCCCTGCGAGTTGTTCCTTACGGATAGTATCCATTTGAAATGGCCTGACATCCACATTTCCTTCCGTAATGAAATTCACCTTTCTCAAATTAACTCCGGCTGCTTTGGCTAAAGCCTCCGCCTTTAAGCGGGCATCCTTAACAGCTTGAGCGATAGCCTTTTCCCGCCAATTTTCCGGTTTTTCAACCGTAAAAGCAATATTGTTGACATTATTCGCCCCGGCTTTAATCGATTCATCCACAATCCGGCCGAGGATACTCAAGTCGCGCACGGTAACCCGCAATTGATTGATCGCCCGGTAACCGGCTACTTGCTCCTGCCCGGTAATCTTATCGTAGCGGCGTTCGGGGAAAAGGTTAAAATCCGTGGTCTGGATATCCCGCTCTTGGAGACCAAGGTTTTTTAAGTTAGAAACCACCTTCGTCATCAAGGCGGCGTTTTTTCCCTGAGCCGCCTGGGCAGTGGCGCCCACCGCTTCCACTCCCAACGAAATATAAGCGATATCCGGTTTAACGGTCACAGAGCCTTTTCCACTCACTGTAATCCCCTGACCCGCCCCGTTTGTAGCCGGAACAGGTTGTAAATTGCGGCTGTTCCATTGGAGAACCAAACCGGCGATAACAGAGATTCCAATAATGATAACCGCCAACAACAAGCAATTCTCCTTTTTTACACTTTCCATGGTTCTCTCCCCCCTTAGGATTATATCTCTCTTAACTTTAAAAACCGTTTTTAGTTCCCGAGAAAAATTAAGCCTTATTTTCTCCATGTCTTGGCGGTGAAGTGAAGGCATCAGTTCTCTGAGTCTCTGCGCCTCTATGGCCTGGATTTTTGGCCACTTAAAGCCAAGTTTGCTTTCTATTAATTATAAAAAAACATTTTCCGGCGACTAATAGGGCCAACTTTCGTACCTATTGCTAGAGACATAATTTAAGCATAAAATAAAACCGGAGGTGTTTCAAATGGTCTTTTTAATCCCCCTGGCTCTAGTGGCGCTTATCCTGCTAATCATCATTGGTGTCTACAATAATATAGTCGCGCTGCGCAACCGGATCGACAACGCCTGGCATCAGATTGACGTTCAAATAAAACGGCGGACCGATCTGATTCCCAATCTAATCGAAACCGTTAAAGGCTATGCCGCCCATGAGCGGGAAACTTTTGACCGGGTAACCGAGGCCCGGACCCGGATGCTTCAAGCAGGCACAGTTGGAGAGCAGGCGCAGGCCCAAAATCAACTGGCCGGGGCTTTAAAAACCCTCTTCGCCGTAGCGGAAAGCTACCCCGAGTTAAAAGCCAACCAGAATTTTTTGATGCTCCAGGAAGAGCTGGCCGGAACTGAAAACAAGATCGGTTACGCCCGCCAGTTTTACAACGATACTGTAATGCGCTACAATCAAGCGATTCAGCAATTCCCCGGCAATATCTTCGCGGGTATCTTTGCTTTTACCCCCAAGGAATACTTTGAGGCGGATGAGGCCGACCGGGAAGCCCCTAAAGTGAAGTTTTAACGGGAGGCCCCACTGATGTATGAACAGATTGCTAGCAATTTAAGGCGTTCCTGGATTTTAATCGCTCTCTTTATTCTGATTATTTCCTATGTCGGGTACCTTTTCGGCCAATTTACCGGGTTTGGCTGGTTCGGGTTTCTGTTGGCCTTTATTATCGCCGGCTCCACTAGTTGGTTTAGCTACTATTACAGCGCCGACATTGCCCTCGGAGTGAGCCATGCCCGGCCTTTGCAAAAAGAAGAAAATCCGTACCTTTATAATATTATCGAGGGATTAGCCCTGGCGGCCGGTATTCCGGCTCCTAAGGCATATATCATCGATGATACCGCTCCCAATGCCTTTGCCACCGGTCGCGACCCGGAACATGCGGCGGTAGCCGTAACCACCGGTTTACTCCAGAAATTGAACCGGACGGAACTGGAAGGGGTTATCGCCCACGAGATAAGCCACATCAAAAACTATGACATCAGGATTTCAACTATGGTCGTGATCTTGGTCGGCATGATCGTGTTGCTCTCAGATTGGATGTTGCGGAGTTTTTGGTGGGGCGGGGGCCGGAGGCGCAGCCGGGATTCCAACGGCGCTCAGGGAGTTCTAATGATCATAGGCGTAATCTTTATAATCTTCGCCCCGATTATCGCCCAGTTACTACAGTTGGCCGTCTCCAG
>JBLNCU010000023.1:0-6218 GCA_050260935.1 Bacillota bacterium | reverse complement strand
ATAGCCGCCAAACGGCCGATGGTCTCGGCTGAAATATTTACTCCGGTCCGGCCGGGAATGTTATAGATGATTACCGGCAGGGAAGTTTCCTTGGCGATGGCCCGAAAATGTTGGTACAGTCCCTCCTGAGGCGGCTTGTTATAATAGGGAGCCACCAGCATTACCCCGTCAACCCCGGTAGGTTCCGCTTCTTTAGTTAATTCAATACTTTCTGCCGTATCATAACTTCCAGTCCCGGCAATAACGGTTCCTTTACTTCCAACAGCCTCCACTACCGCCTTAAACAGGCTCAATTTCTCCCGCTTGCTTAAGGTTGGAGACTCCCCGGTGGTACCGGCAACCACCACTCCGTCGGAACCCGATTCCAGCAGACGGACGGCTAATTCCTGCGCAGCTTGGTAGTTAATCTGCAAATTCGGGTTGAAAGGCGTCACCATAGCCGTTAAAACTTTCCCAAACTTAATCATTAAAATCCCCCTTACTCCGCCAACTCAAATTCATCGTGCAATGCTTGTAAAGCTTTGGTCATATCCTCCTGCTTTACCAGACAAGCGATATTAATATGCGAATCCGTGGAATGATAGATCGAAATATTCTCTTTCTGCAAGCCTTTTACCATTCTTGCCATAACCCCGGGAACGCCCCGCATGCCGGAACCTACAATCGCCGTTTTGGCATAGCCTTTTTCCACTGAAAGCCCCAATTTTAACGGGGTCAACACTTCCCTGGCCTTTTCCGCCAGTTCTCCCTTGACAATAAAACCGATGTTCAACGGGGAAACCTGGATCATGTCCACACTGATTCCGGAATTGGCCAACAATTGGAAGACCTCCAGCACTTTGCCGTTCTTGTTCAAATCTTCGGGTGAATCGATCTTTACCAAAGCCATATCGGAGATATGCGCCAGACCTGTAACTACCTTGTCCCCGCGGATCTCGATATTACCTATTGGAGTTCCATCACAGATCAGTGTGCCCAGATTATCGGAGAAGGTTGAACGAATTCGTAAAGGAATCCGCCCTTCCATGGCGATCTCCACCGCCCGGGGATGGACAACCTTGGCGCCCAAATGCGCCATTTCGCAAACCTCATTATAGGTCATTACAGCCAGGGGTTTCGCTTGGGGCACTAAACGGGGATCAGCCGTCATTACCCCGTCGACGTCGGTGTAAATCTCTACAACCTCGGCATTAATCGCAACACCTAAAGCCGAGGCCGTAGTGTCGCTGCCGCCGCGTCCGAGAGTAGTTATCTCCCCATCGGCGGTAATGCCCTGGAAGCCGGCGACTACCGCTACTTTCCCTTCATCCAGGCACTTCCAAAGATTATCGGGTTTAATCTCAATAATACGGGCATTGTTAAAATGATGATCCGTTATAATACCGGCTTGCCCTCCGGTAAAAGCGGCCGCTTCAATACCATGGGCTTTTAAAGTTTGGACCATGACCACGGTGGAGATATTTTCCCCGCAAGACATTAACAAATCCAATTCCCGGGGTTTAACATTTTTTAAAACTCCCCGGGCTAACCCGATCAAAGTATCGGTGGCATATGGATCACCGGAACGGCCCATCGCGGAAACCACCACTATTACGCCATAACCTTTACCGATCGCCTCTTTTACTTTTTTGACTACATTTTCACGGCCATCCGCGGTTGCTACTGAAGTACCGCCGAATTTTTGAACCATTACCCGCATTATAAAAATCCCTCTTTCAATTTATTATATATAAAAAATTTAGCCAGCAGACCACAGTTGTTTATTCCATCAAAACCGTGGTTGCCGGGGGTTTCACTAATATCTGCCAGTTTTAATCTGCGACTAGAGCGAGGGTTTTTAACCATACAACGGAGAATTCTATTGAAAACTCATCATAACCGGTTGCAACTGCCGGTGATCCAAGGCGGCCAGAAGTGTTTCCGGAATAAGATTCATTTTGGCCACTAGGGATGTTTCTTTGGTTTCGGGCGCGTCCTGGCCAAAAGGAACAAAATAGATGTTTTTCTTATTTAAAAGAATCCCCAGATTCCGGGCGTTGGCGCTTAATCCATCATTGGTTGAAATCGCAATAACCACCGGCCGGTTATTCCGGAGCTGCGCTTTACAAGCTAGGAGCACACAGGTATCGGTTATACTTAAAGCCAGTTTCGCCAGGGTATTTCCGGTACAAGGCGCTACCAGCATAACATCGAGCAACTTCCGGGGTCCGATAGGTTCAACCTCGACCATGGTTGAAAAAGGTTCTTTCCCGGTGATGGCCGTAACTTTTTTATATAAATCCTCAGCCTTCCCAAACCGGGAATCTGTTGTCAGTACGGCCGGGGAAAAAATAGGGGTAATCTGGGCCCCTTCTTTCTGTAATAATTCCATTTGCGGTAAAACTTCATCAATTGTGCAATGAGATCCCGTTAAAGCAAATCCAAGTTTAATCCCTGAAAATCTCATAAAGCTCCACCCCCTTTTGTAAAAAATCAGTAATCAATTTTGGGATGGTAGCCGCGAGGATTTCCCCCGCGCTTTTGGGAGCGACCAGACCCGGTAGGCCGGGGGTCAGTATTGCTTTGATATTGCGCTTCTTGGCGGCTTCAAAATCGGTGCCTCCGGGCGCGGAAGCCAAGTCAATGATTAAAGTTTCCGGTTGTATTTCCGCAATCAGCCCGCTGTCTATTATCAAAGCCGGCACGGTATTAATGATCAAGTCCACGTTTCCTGCTGCTTCAGATAGGGAATCAATTAAAATGGCTTGGCAACCCATCTCTAAAGCCCGCGCCAATGCTGATTTTCTTCTTGCTGAAACAATTACCTGGGCTCCCATGGCCTTGAATACTCTAGCCAGAGTAACGCCAACCCGCCCAAAACCGATGATCACTACCTTGCTGCCGTGAATTGTAATCGGCAGCTCTTCCATGGCGATCTGCAGCGCTCCTTCAGCGGTAGGGATGGAATTTAAAACGGCGATTTCATCATCATCGGCATATTGCAGCACTTTGAACTTGAGTTTTTCAGCCAATGCCAGCCATCGGTTGGTAAATGAACCGGTGACAATCAATGTTTCTTCCGGTAAAGACGACAAGTATTTCCCAAAGTCGATCGAATGTTCCCCCTGGTAACTCCTTACCAATCCCTCGTCATCCATCCCACCGATAGGAAGAACAATTACACGGACATCCGCAAGAGCCGTAACTATATCGGTACAAGATTCTATTGGATTAGGAACCATCGCTTGCGGGTGACCGAAAATCTTCACTTTCTTAAAGAGTTGGATCAGCGCTGAAGCAACAGCAATCTGACGCGCATCCCCACCGACGACTGTTGCTTGAAAATCCGAAAATGGCTTCACCGTGGCTCCTCCTTCATCAACGAAAACAATAGGCTAATGTAGTATATTCCCCGTTGGATTAGGAGGTTCCTAAAAACTAAAAGGTGGTTGCCAACTGAAATTGAAAGATATTAAAGATGGTTTATTCCCGGATGCCAAACTAATTTCCAAGCCAGGAGCCTATTGGAATAGATAATTGTCTAACCCGTAAGTCAAGCCCGGTTTACCGGGAACCGTTTTAATGGCCAGAACAACCCCGGGCATAAACGACTCCCTGCTTAATGAATCATGGCGTATGGTGAGAGTCTGTCCTTCACCGCCGAAAATTACCTCTTGATGGGCTATTAATCCCGGTAAACGGATACTGTGAAGATGTATTCCGCCCATGTCTCCCCCCCGGGCGCCCTTAATCTTTTCTTCCCCAATCGGCTGGTGATTGAGCTGCGCCTCCCGTCCAGCCAGGATCATTTCCGCAGTTTTTATCGAGGTTCCGGAGGGGGCATCTAATTTTTGATCGTGATGCAACTCAATTATCTCAACTTGAGGAAAATATTTTGCCGCCGTTGCGGCAAAACGCATCATCAAAATGGCGCCAATCGCAAAATTGGGAGCAACCAAAGCATTTGCCTTATTCTTGGCGCAAAGATCGGCGATTTCCTGGAGATTGTCCGGATTAATTCCGGTAGTTCCCACTACAACATGAACACCGGCGTTAAGAGCCGACCTAATATTAGTCATTACTGAAGCCGGGGTTGTAAAATCCACCATGACATCCGGTTTTCCGGCAGTGAAAGCCGCCGTCAGGTCACTCTGAATTATAGTCCCCAGAGGTTCCTGCCCGATCAACGGCCCGAGATCTTTCCCGATGTTAACTTTATCAACTGCGGCAGTGAGTTCCAGTTCGTCATCTTTCAAAACCGTCTTCACTACTTCCCGGCCCATCCGGCCGGAGGCGCCGGAAACCAATACCTTTATTTTACTCATCGTTTAAACACTCCTTACACCAGGTCCGTTACCCAGCTTCTATTGGATATAAAAAAAAGTTGGGGGCCACCAACCTAGAGAATCCATTAAAACGCTGAATTCATCCGCCGGTAAGTTAGCTCTTCATCCTCCCGGATGACAGTACTGGGATTATTCATCATCAGTACCAGCCGGAAATTTGACGCTTTCCGACTTCGGCGAAACAACCTTTGGCCTCGTTTCCCGGGTTCGTCAGCCTCCACGAGGTTACTCATCTGTTCCGCGCCTCTACTCTACCTGGGCATTTACCATGTATCTTATTATAATTGAGATTTAAAATCTCAAGTCTGCCCGGATATATCCATTGGTATTTTTGGTTTCAATGCCGGAAAAAGCTGAAGCCGAAATTGCTCACTGCAAAAAAGGATAAAAAAATAGAAGTTCTTACGCTTCTACTTTATTATTACTATAAAATCGCTTAACTGTCAAGCGTCTTTTTGGCCTGGATTCCGCGCCTAAGCTGTTATGACTCCCCTTCTTCCTCCCCGGCGAAGATCACCAATTCCTCGCTGATCTTCCGGATAAGCCGCCAGGGAATGGTTTTAATGGTGATTTCGCGCCCGGCCCAGCCGTGCTTAATCAAGATCAACGCTTCAACCATACCGGTGCTGGTATTCACCAACAATTCATTCTTTTGGATCGCCCCGAGGCGAGCCCCGGTATTGACATCAATTACCTCTTTCCCTATCAATTCACTGGCCCGCAACTCTACCCCTCCATCCTCTTTTGTTAAAAGATATGTGGCTAAAGCTTGATTTAGTCGGGAAGATGAGCAACTTTCAATTAGACGCTTTTTTAAGCTGTTCCTGATAAACAATTTACCTTGGCGGCTAAAAATTTTCAATACAGTATTAAGAATAGCGCCGAAAGTTTCGATATTTACTGTGTAAGCCTTCTAAAAATCCTTTAAATTTTTTAGAACTTCCCGGTATAAATACCGGTAATTTAGTCAAATACTATTTTTAATAAGCAATTATGATTAGGGGACTTTTTTTAGATAAGGTAAAAGAGGTGTTTCCGTTTGAAGGGTGTAAGCTTTTATAACAGGGACCCCGAAGGCCCGCGCTTAACCAAAGAAGTGGAATTAAAGTTCAGGTATGGTAATTACGACTACTTCTATTTAGAATACACCAACGGCCAGCGAATAAAAGTAGCCAGACCGGTCATTGAAAAATAATCGGAGACTCTCCCGGGCTCTCACGGGCACAACTGCAAGTTTTTAATGTAAAACCTGCTTGTCAACTTCGATTCTCTCTCCGCACCGGCTGCAATAAACCGCATCCGGCGGTAATACTGATTCGCACGAATTGCAAAAAGTCTTGCCCAAAGCTTCTTCCGCTCTTAGATGGAGTTCCCGCAGTTCATTCTCTTTCTTCTGCACCTGACTGCCCAGTAAGGCGACAACCTCGCATTTGGCGCGTAATTTCTCTTCATTAAACCCGTTTTGAAGATACATCTGAAATACTAAATCACCCAGTTCAAAAAGGGCATACCTTTTTTGATTTTTTAAAACATTAAGCTGATTCTTTTTCCTGGCCACCTCCAGCATTTCTTTTGATTTGACGGTCATTACCGTAAAGCCCTTATCAATACCTTGCTTGACCTTTTCTATTATGCCAACCATTTATTTCCCTCTCCTTCAATATAATATTATTATCCACCGGTTTTAAAAGGGTATTCAAAAAACACCCTCAGATATCGGGACAATCTGAGGATTGGTATAGATATGACCCGAGCTAATTATCTTCCGCCAGTTCCCGGCCGACAATCTCTTTTATCTTCGGATGTCTTGGTAAAAAACCATGTTCGGCCCGGTAAGAATAATCCTCTTCCACAATATAACGGTGATCTACAGCTATATTGGTGCTTTCCACC
>JBLNCU010000022.1:0-7042 GCA_050260935.1 Bacillota bacterium | reverse complement strand
CCCCGGATTGTCCCATACGTATTTACGGCGCCTTTCGTCATTTCTTTTCTCTTGTTTTATCTTTATCCCTTTTTGGCAACCATTGAAATGAGTTTTCAAAAAATCGCCGGTTTTAATGATATCAGCTTTATTGGTTGTGGCAACTACCAGCGGCTTTTTAACGAACATTTTTTGAATGCTTTAAAAACTACCTCCAGCTATACCTGGTGGACGATTTTGGTTTTGATTCCATTACCGGTATTGCTGGCGGCGCTTTTGAGCGCGAAATCCACCAAATTCGCTGTTTTTTTTAAATCCGTCTTTTTTATGCCGGCCTTGACCTCGGTTATTGTAGCCGGGATTTTTTTCAGGTATTCCTTCAATGAACAGGCTACCTCGCTTGCCAATGCAATTACGGCTGTTTTTGGCATGAAACCCCTTACCTGGCTGCAATTAAAAACACCGGCCATGTTTGCCCTGGTGATTCTTTGCACCTGGCGCTGGTTCGGAGTTAACATAGTCTATTTTTTATCCGGGTTACAGGGTATCTCCCAGGAACTATATGAAGCGGCGGAAATAGACGGCGCCAATGCCTGGGACCGATTTCTCCGGATTACCCTTCCCTGTTTGAAACCGGTTATTATTTATGTCATCACCATTAGCGTTTATGGTGGATTCTCCATGTTCGCCGAAAGTTACGCCCTTTGGAGACTGGCAACACCCGGCGATATCGGGATGACGATCGTAACCTATATTTATCAGATGGGATTCAACAATTTTGACATGGGATTCGCCTCGGCTATTGGGATTACCTTGTTTATCATTGTAATCATGGTTAATCTGATCCAGCTGACCTTTTTCGGATTCTTCAAGAGGGATAGTGATTAGGATGAATAATACAAAACAATTAGGGATCGATGAAAGACTGGAGAATTTATCGCCGGAGTCGCGCGTGAAATGTCAAAGGAGCGGGAATATAGCCGCCGCTACCGTTTCTTTGATGATATTGGCCTTATTCTGCATTTTCGCATTGGCTCCCTTTTTCTTTATGGTGATGGCGTCATTCAAACCGGGATCCGATATGTTCCGGAATGGGATCAATTTTAATTTCCAGTGGGATATTATGTCGCTCAAGAATTATCTCGAACTCTTTACCGGCAAAGAGGGCATCTATTTGCAGTGGTATAAAAACAGTATACTGATTACATTCCTTCAAACCCTTATTGCCGTTTTTTTGAGTTCGCTGGTCGGGTATGGACTGGCGATGTATCGTTTTAAAGGACGGAATTTAATCTTCATCGCCGTCCTGGTTGTGATGATGGTACCGGTTGAGATCTTAATCCTCCCGCTTTACCGGTTGACAACTTTTCTGCGGATTATCGATACCTATGCCGGAGTCATTCTGCCTTTTGCCGTACCGCCGACCGCGGTCTTTTTCTTCCGGCAGTATGCAGTCGGTCTGCCCAAAGATTTGCTTGATTCCGGCAGAATTGACGGCTGCACCGAGTACGGCATCTATTTTAAATTAATGATGCCTCTGATGAAGCCGGCTTTTGGCGCCATGATCATTTTACAGGCGATGTTTAGTTGGAACAATGTCGTTTGGCCGCTCATTGCCCTTCGAACCAATGAGATGCTGACATTGCCGATTGGACTCGCTTCCTTGATGACTCCGTACGGCAACAATTATGATATGCTGATGGCGGGAGCGGTTCTCTCGGTGATCCCGATTGTGGCCGTATTTTTATTTAACCAAAAATCCTTTATTTCCGGATTGACGGTGGGCGCCGTCAAAGAGTAAAGGCGCCCGGCCGGTCGCCCGGCTTTCTCGTTGTTCAGTGACATTTGGTATCTCGGAGGCATCTTTTATTTATAATTTATATGGATACCCCTTTGCCATTAATAGTAATATAATGGGATTAGTAGGCTGTTTTTCTATTTGCCCGCGGGAAAAATTCTTTTCAAAGGGGTTTAATCGGGAATGAGTCTGTTTCTCAAAAAAGTTCCCCACCCGTATCCGGCGATTTTGAAAATCTGTTTTGCGATTCGCAACATCAAAATCCAGACTCGGCTGATATTGCTGTTTTTGTTGTTGTCGCTTTTGCCGATGCTGATTACCGGGTATTTTTCATATCAACAATCCAGCATGGCAATACAAAACAAGATTAACACCTATTCATTGCAAGTCGTCAATCAAGTGTCCCGGAATATCAAAGTGCAAATGCGGATGTTGGAAAATGACACCATTGATATTGGGTTTTCGGAAATCGTCCAGCAAACATTGAAGAAGTATGATCATCTCAGTGAATGGAGGGCATTGGACGCCCAGGAAACCATTCGGGATATGTTGGTCAAAAAATTTACGTTTTTGCATGATATATCGGACGTGCTCTTATTTACAAAAAATGACAAAATAATTAACGCTTTCGGGGATAAAGGTTTTAAGTTGGATTTAAAAAGGAATTATCAACAGAATCTGATTCAAGAAATTAAGGATAATAATGGAGTCCCGGTATGGAAAACCCTCGGATGGCAGGATGTAAACCAATTAGTGAAGCGGGTTATCGAATTTAAGAAGGGCATAGTTGTCGGAAAGGCCATCCGCAGCTTGTATGAGGGGGAATATATCGGTGCGGTGGTCATCCGGATCAATGAAAGATTCTTTGCGGAGATTTACGGGGGAGTGGATATTGGGGAAGGCGCCGAAATATTTATAATTGATTCAAAGGGACTGGTCGTCTCAAGCCGGACTCCTGAAGTTCCGTTTGAACGGAAATATCCGGAAAGGTCGCTGATCACCCGGCTGTTGGAGACCGAGAAACGGGGCGGTAATGTTTTTAATATTCGGATTAGGAAGCAACCTTATCTGGTTGCGTTTTCCCCGATTGAAAACGCCCGGTGGTATGTTGTGAGTACAATCCCCTACTCATACCTCAACCTGGAAGCGGGGAGGATCAGAAACCGGATTATACTTTTAGGCATAGGCTGTTTTTTACTGGCGATCATCCTCTCGGTTATCTTTACCAAAAGTATTTCGGAACCATTGGATAAATTGATTCACGGGATGCGGGAAGTTAAGAGGGGCAACTTGACGGTTCACGTCAGGGATGATGCCGCCGATGAAATCGCCGAAGTGACCCATAATTTCAACGAGATGATCAATGAGATTCATCATTTGATGGAAGACATCAAGCGAACAGAGGCTCAAAAACGAAGCGCCGAATTGAAAGCGTTACAAGCCCAGATTAATCCGCATTTTCTTTCCAACGTCTTGAATACCGCCAAACTCTTGGCTAATGCCCAGAAGGCCGACAATCTGGAATGCCTGTTGACGTCATTGATCCAACTATTGCATGTCAGCATGGGAAAAGAGGACGATTTGATCACGGTGCGCAAGGAAATCCAATATCTGCGGAATTATCTGAATATCCAAGAGTTCCGCTATTATGACAAATTTCAGGTCAGTTTCGCCATTGAGGAAGAGATCATGGATTGTAAACTGCCGAAATTCCTGTTGCAGCCGATTCTCGAGAACTCGCTCGTTCACGGCATCGGGCCAAAGAAAGGACCCGGTGTTATCGAAGTGAAAGGCTTCGCTTATGAAGGGAAAATTGTTTTTGCCATTACCGATGACGGTATCGGCATGACTCAGGAAACCATTGAACGGATTTTGCGGGAAGGAAGCGTCTCAAATGGCCATTTCTGCGGTATAGGCATTAAGAATGTCGCAGAACGGATTTTGCTTTATTTCGGGACGGAATACGGCTTACGGATCCAAAGCGCGCCGAATTATTTTACAACCGTCGAAATTAATTTGCCCATCATCAAGTGAGGGGAAAGCGGGATGCTGAAGGTTCTTATAGTTGACGACGATATTTTTGTCTATACCAATCTGCGGCAACTGATAGAATGGGAGAAAGAAGGTTTTCACCTTTGCGACGCGGCGATAGGGGGTTCTGACGCTGTCCGGATTATGGCGGAGGAGAGACCGGATATTATCATCACCGACATGAATATGCCGGGTATGGACGGCGTAGCGCTGATCGAATATATCCAAAAGAACTATTCCAAGGCGAAGATCATTGCTTTAAGCGCCTACGACGATTTTGATTATGTTAAACAGAGTCTGAAAAAGGGAGCCTTTGATTACATTTTAAAGCATACGTTGACTCCGGATGCTTTGCTCGGTATTTTGCGCGCTCTAAAAGAGGCAATATTTCAAGAAAAACAGGAGACGGAGGAATACCAAAAGATTAACGAGCAGATTCAAACAGGCAAATCGGTGCTTAAACAAAATTTCATCCGCCTGATGGTCCGGGAAGGCGTCAAGGATAGGGATGAAGCCGTCCGTAAGATTGAGAGTTTGGATCTGGGAATCGGATTGCGCAACCTAGTCGTCGTCGCCGGAGAGATCGATGATTTCGGCTTGTTAAAAGAAAAATACACCGTGAGTGAGATCGATAATTTGTTGCGATCTTTAGTCAACATCTCAACGGAGATTTTGAAAGACATGGAAAATTCCTTAATGTCCCTAGTGGAAGACGGAAAATTTGTGATCATCTTTTCTTTCCGGAATCAGCATAGTGGCCAAACAATATATAACAATGTTTTTACCGCGCTTACCCGGGTAAAGACCACGATGAAACGTTATTTGAATCTGACGGCTTGTTTTGCGCTGGACGGGATATGCCCCGATATCGGCGAGATTGGCCAATACTATCGCAGAGCGGAGCGGCTTTTGGCCAAAAAATTCTACGAAGGAAAAGATAAAATTATTTATGAGCCGTCGTTGGGAGAGGTTGACCAAAACATCCATCTCGTTGGGATCAAAGAGGAAAAAGACATTTTAGGGTTGCTGAAATCGTGCCAACGGGAAAAACTGAAAGACTATATCGGGCAAATCTTTGATAAGATCCAGCATTACCAACCCCATCACAGTGCGGCCAAGATTGCTTTTGTGACCCTCCTCAACATTGCGAATAAAACGGCCGGGGAATCCGGAATCAATAGAGCGGCAATCTATGGGGATGACCGGGATCCCTATGATACCTTGGAGAAGTTCGACACGGTTCAGGAAATAAGAGAATGGATTTTGGCGATCTACGATAGATTGATCCATTCATTGGAATTGTTCCGCTTAAATCCCGAGTATGACGAGGTTACCAGTAAAGCCATCGACTACATTTTTCGAAACTATAAGACGGAAATCTCCCTTCTTGATATTGCTGATCATATCGGTGTGAACAGTTCATATTTAAGCCGGAAATTTAAAAAGGACTGCGGAATGGGCGTCTCGGAGTATCTGACGTTTGTCCGGCTCGAACAGGCCAAAACGCTGATGCGAAACGATTGTAAAAAAGTGAAAGAAATAGCCGCCGAAGTGGGATTCAATAACTATAATTATTTCTTTAAAGTCTTCAAAGACAACGAGGGAATGACACCGCTGGAATATGAGAAATCATGCCGCGATTAAGCCTCTTAATTTAATTCCGGACCCTGGCGGTTGAGTTTCGGACGACCAATTGCGGTCTGATTTCGAAAATTTGGGGCGAACCCGATTGTCCCTCGATCCGGTTTATAAGGATATTTGCGGCAATCCTGCCCATTTCTTCCTTGGGAATCGCAACGGTCGATATTTTGGGCAGGTTGAAAGAGGATACCGAATCATCAAACCCCACTACCGATACTTCGGCGGGAATATGGATGCCGTTATCGGTGAGGGCGCTCACGGCGCCCAGAGCCATCATGTCATTGTAGGTAAAAATGGCTGTTATTTCAGGGCAGCGTCCCAATAAGGCCTTGGTAAGGGTATAAGCTTCAACCTCCGAAAAGGAACTGCCCAGGACGGTATATTGATCGTTAAATTCTATGCCGGCAGCCGCCAATGCTTTTTGATAACCCAATAACCGTAAACGGGTAGTTTCGCTATTTTTGGCGCCGATAAAACCGATTTTGGAATGCCCCAATGAAATGAGATGATTAGTTGCCTCAAAGCCGCCTTGAACATCATCCACTACCACACAGTCGATGAAATCAAGCCTGCGGGCGCCGGCTAAGCCTACAACGGGGATGCCGGCTTCCAAAAATGGATTTACAACCTCGGGTTTGGCCAGTTCCCAGGAAAGGGCGATGATTACACCGTCCACCTGAGTCTCGATTAACATTTGTTGATAATAGTTTACTTTCCCTGCATTTCCTTCACTATTACATACGAACACGCCGAAATTATTTTGAAAGGCGATATCTTCCACGCTTTTGATCACTTGTGGGAAGAAAGGGTTAACAATGGTTGGCACTAAACAACCAATAATATGGGTCCGTTTTTTGGAAAGGGCCCGGGCTAAACGGTTAGGGCGGTAATTCAATTCACGGATGGCTTCAAGCACTCTGAAAGTGAGTTTTTCACTCACTTTACCGCTCTGGTTAATGACCGCAGATACCGTCGCCACCGAAACTCCTGCTTTTTTAGCCACATCCCGGATTGTCGTCAAGTTAGTAATACTCCTTTAGAATAATCTAACCGTTTAATTCTTTAATTTTATTCAAATTCCTTCTTAATACATTGATTTATGATGTTAGTGAAAATATTTGTTATCATAGAAGGAATATCCAATAAGGTTTAGAATAATTATCAAATAAATCTAAACGGTTAGATTTTTGTCGGGCGGGAAAGATTTTATGCCGCCAGGCACAGAGAATCAGCGTAAACTGTGCCTTTGTGTCGCTATGGCTGATTAGCGGATAATCCGAATATGAAAGGAGACTTTAAAGTGAAACAGGCCAAATGTATTATTGAAAAAGACTACGTGGTTGGGAGCACCGACCCCCGGTTATTCGGCTCATTCATCGAACACTTGGGACGGGCGATCTATACGGGTATTTACGAGCCGGGGCACCCAACCGCCGATGAACAGGGTTTCCGGAAAGATGTTTTAGAATTGGTCAAAGAATTAAAGGTGCCGATTATCCGTTATCCTGGCGGTAATTTTGTTTCCGGGTACAACTGGACTGACGGGATCGGGCCCAAGCAAAACAGGCCGGTCCGGTTGGATTTGGCCTGGAA
>JBLNCU010000021.1:0-8161 GCA_050260935.1 Bacillota bacterium | reverse complement strand
GTTAACCATGGGACGGTTTAGCAGGCAAAGGGGTTTACCGTCTTGATCAACTTTAAACTTAGGGGAATTAAAATTTTTGGAACGGGAGTTAAGGTCGATTAAAGCTTCAATATCAAACCGTTCTAAAACATCATAAAAAGGATAAGCGTCATGAGCAGAGTCGCCCAGAAACTCGGAAAAAGAGAAAACATCTTGATAGAGTTTTAAGCATTCAAACAGGGCGACTAAACCAGAAACAGAATCATGTCTTTTCGCGGTAGGCATCATAAGAAAGACCGGGAGATTATGAAAACTGTTAGCAGCAGTCATTTCATAAAGGGTATGACCATAAACCCATCTTTCATTATGAGAGTCCCAGCCCCAGGAAGCGTGGAGGTCGGTGAAAACACGAGGACAGTCACAATTGTAGATGCCATCAGCTTTGCAGTTACAAAGCTTCCTGCCAAAATGACTGGCGCCGGTAGGAATGATAGACCCATCGCCGGAGATGGCAAAACGTTTTAAATCACCTAAAAGGCCTAACTTTGCGGATGGAACCACAAAGAACTCTTTTAGGATGACGTTAAAGACGTAGTCAGGCCGGAGGAAATTGATGGTTTTACCATTTAGAAGTCTTTGTGCTAACCGCCCCACGACCCCGGGGTTTTTAGGAGGGAGTTTTTGATTGGCTTTAAGTTTGGATTTGGGTTTGCGTCGTTTTTTACGGAGACGTTTGGCTTTATCTTTGCGGAATTCGATTTCTTCATAAAGCCATAGTCTGGAGATAAAATCCCGAAAGGTAGAAGCGCCGGGAATATCCGACGGTTGGAAACCGGATAAGACAGCCCAAATGGGAAAAGAGCGCATCTGATCACACCACTTGTCAATGCTGGTTTCGTGATTGAGGGTCATAAGAATCAAGGAACGCAATAACAAGCTAGGATCTTTGGCAGGAGCGCCGTTGGTGGAGTAAAGGTTTTTAATGATTAGTTGAAAATTAGATAAGTCCAAAAGAATCATACGGTGGATAAAGCCAAGGAAAAAATCACTGAGTGGATCAAGGTAGTTAAGTAAATGATCCGCAAGAAAAAGCAAGTATTCATGATGGGATTGACATTTTCGCAACATTGAAAAAACACCTCTAATCATTGAGGTAGAGACTGAAAAAAGTCCCTCCTCGCCGATTATTAGGTCGTTTTGAAAAAGTCAAGAGTTTTTTTAAAAAAAGTTATAAAAGAGTTGGTTTTTTGAGGTAAAGCAAAATTACAATTTTCAATTTTGCTTAGAAAATAAAAGACCGCGGGGTTTCCGTGGACGTACAATGATGATAATGAGGTGTAACAGCCGCGGGTTTTTAACCCACGGATTGCGGTTGAAGCAATATAAATGTTCTCTTTCCCCAGAGTCAATCTCCGCCACGGGTTAAAACCAAGTGGCTGGGTTTTAAAAAAACATTCTAAATCCCATCCGTGTTAATCCATTAAATCCGCGTTAATCCGTGTCTGCGAGTTCCTTCCCCTAAAAAACAATCACCACCCCAAAGAGGTGGCGATTTTAATTTTCCGAAACTGTTGGAAATGCCGCTGCCAAAATCCTAATTGGTGATGGTCAACACCACCACATCAGGGATGTTGGCATCCATATGTCTGGTTGCCGGGGCTGTGAATTGATAAGTTATTAACTTGCCCGACTCCGCCACTTTAGTTACCCCGGTTACCAAATCACTCGGCGTACTTGTCAGCTTTACATTTCCTACACTAGTGGCGTTGGCTGGCGCTTCCAACATTATCAACAAACTGGCGTCTTCCGGCAGACCGCTTTTTAGATATCCAGTAATTTTTTTACCGGTTTCATTCGTGGTAATTGCATAAGTAGCAATGGCGCTGATAACATTGAACGTTTGCGCGTTTGCAACCGTGGTGGCAATCTTTTTGATAACCGGGGCGCCGCTGGTGGCGATCTCGTTGATGGCTTGAACGTTGAAATCTACCGTTTGAGAAGTAAAACTACCGGCGAGCGCTGTACCGCCTATATTAAAGAGCAATACCGCAATTAATAAACCGCTGGCTTTCTTTCCAAACATTAGCCCCACTCCTTCCTTGAAGGGGGGCTGCCAATAAGTCGTTTAACAAAAAAAAACAACTTATTCTTGGCAACCCGGCTGTCATCGCGCTTCGGCTTTAGACCCGTGGCTTTGCGTCTCCAGTTTTCACTGGATTTGCCATTTTCATAATAAAGCTGTCTTCAGAAAAAATTTCTAGTTTAATTATACAACTTATCTACCGGCCTTACAATATTTTTATTAAAATAATGTTAACTAAAGCTTTCCTTCATCGATTATTTGGATAGTCCGGATCTGCGGGACGGCTTTAAAAATGACTTCTTTGGTTTCATCGGGTCGGAGAGCGATTTCAAACTCCGACTGTTCAAAATAATAATGATCCGGTAGGGTGTTGTCGTAGACGCGAAGGACCCATTTCCCGGGGCGTATCCCCTCAAACGAGAAACCACCGTTGTCGTCGGTAACCTGGCGGAAGGTTTCCTGGCCATCGCTTAGTTCAACAATTGTTCCGGCCAAATCCTGAACTTTTTTCACTTCTACAGGACTGACTGCTGGATTGGAAGAGTCTTTTCCCTCCTTAACGATAAAGAGAGCATTGTTATCAACTACAATACTCCCGCTTTGAGTCTGCTCCGCCGGGGTCAATACGGTCCTCCCGGTAATCCTTCCGGCCGGCGCCATCGCGATCTCCAGATATTTGGTTTCACCCTGCTTCACCTCCACCACCAGCGGGTATTCTTCCAGCGGCGCCAGGTTTAACCCGATTAAAGATTTATCAATGGAAATTGAATAAACGCCCGGGGCTATTCCGGTAAAACTGAATTCCCCTTTTTGATTGGTTACCGCCGAGACTCCATTGGTTCGCAGGATAACATTTGCGATGGGCGGGTTTCCGGGCAGGGCGGCATTATAGACCTTTCCCTTTAAAGTTCCAAAATCAGAACGTTTGGCTACCGGCACCCTCCAGGGAACTGTATAAGTTGTCAGGAAAGAACAGCTATAATCTTCGGAACCGGAATTTGAGGTTTGGGAACCGTTTATTTGATATGCAAACCGGTCTGTATTGCAAGAGAGATTTAAAGTAAAATAATTACTGCTTTCGGTGATATCACTAAATAAGTAATTTTTCTGGTATTCCAGGTTTAAGTTCAGATTGTTCTTCAACAGCAGGCTGGCGGAGACACCGACTTTATTGTTCCCGTTAGGAGTGGCGGTATAGTTGGAATCGCCAACATTTAGATAGAGTAAATAACTTTGTTTGGAAGTAGGGGCATAATTAAGGGTAAAACCATAAACCAAGTAACCGACCGCACTGATATCGGCCAACATATCCTCATATTTGCCGCCGGTAACCGAGGGAACGAAACGCCATTTTAAATACTGATACTGAAGGCTCGTTTTAAATAATTGATCTTGAGTGAAATAGCCCGCCGCAGGCAGCTGATTTTTCCGGCGGAGGCTCTCATAGGAAAACACCAGCGCCGCCTGGGGGCTTAGATTATAGGCCAGATTGGCGTTGAAGGTTTGATCATCATAAGCCCCGTCCTTATCAGGGTTTAAATCCAAATTACTCCGGTAAAGATGGAAAGAGAAAGAAGTTTGAGCTTTTTTGCTTAGCGGAAAGTAAACCATACCGCTGGTACTGCTCTGGTCGGTGTAATTGCCGTAATAGTCCGGAGCGGCGTAAATCGTCTCCAGTGAATAATTTAAGGAATTGGGGGACTGTTTGGCCAGTTTGGCATAGTAAGCATTAGCGTTATCGGTGTTATTCCGGTGGAGGTTTACACCATACTCTAAATTTAAAGTGGTATCAGAGTTGGTTTTAAACTCCGATTGCCAACTATAAATGGTATTAGGTTCCCCGGCTGCCGACCAGTTTAAGTAATTGACCCTTACTTTAACGGCGGGGTTCAATAAATAACAATAGAAAATGCCCCATTCGTCTGTTCGAAGATTGATACTATTATCCTCCGGCCGGATTATCCCCAAAGAGTAATGATCAACAGTATAATCCAGATTAAAATGGTAGTAGTTATCCCACCGCCTGGTTAAGGGAGAGAGCGCTAGGCTTTGGTTGCCTAGGTTAGCGTTTAAAACCGGATTCGAATAAGTTAATTGCCAATTTTCCTTGTTTTCGCCGGTGGTTTCCCCCGCCAGATTGGGGGTCAGCAAGTGGAAAGCGACTTTATTGTCAGTCTCGCCGATACTGCCGGAACCCGAGAAATCCACTTGAAGATCGGGAATTGCCGAGCCGGAATCGATAGGCTTTTGAAGGCCGGTGACGATCTTTACCCGCCCGGGAATATAATAATAACGGTCAAACATAGCGGTAACCGGAGAGATGATATCCACTAAAATCGTATCCTCGGCCAGAGTGGCGCCTGAATCCTTAGCTACCGCTTTTACAATCACAGTTTGCACGATGTTGGAGGTTATATTGGAATTTGTCTGGATGCTGATAGTCAAAATCTGAGATTCGCCGGGCAGAAGGCTTAGTTCCGAAGGTTTAACCTCCAGCGGAAAGGCCGGTGTGGACTGCACATCGAAGGTAATGGTCTGCCGGGAATTGCCGTTATTGATATAGCGCAGTTTTAGGGCATATTTCCCCCCGGCTGCCACAACCTGCGGTTTATCCTCAATCAGCATTCGTAGACTGATGACAGTCGAAACATCCACCGTGATTGAACTGTTATAGGCGTTATGTCCGGCGTCTTGCCCGGTAATTGTGTAATTAATCTGATAGGAACCGGCGCGGCAAGTAGCCGGGATCATTACTGTTAACAGTCTGACCTCTTGAGCCCGGGGGTCGATCGTAAATGAAGAAGTCGGAATCAATAACTGCCAATCGGCTGGTAAGTTAAGCTGTTCAAAAAAGCCGGCCGATACTTGGGAATGGTTGATTACCAACAGACTGAAGGTCATAACCTGGCCCGGCGCGGCCGTGATAGTTCCCGGGTTTATCAGCCGAATTTCAATATCCGGTCCGGGTTCAGCCGCGTAAACAACTCCAAGCCCCCAAACTAGCCCTATAAATAAAAGAATTAAAAAATGTCGGCATTTTTTCATTATGGAATCGTCAAATCGTAATTAGCCCCAAAAACCGCTTGATCGCCGTTGTCGACTATTACTAAGGCTTTGTACTTCCCGGAAGGGATATTATCAAGGGGAATCTTGCGCCGGACCGAGCAAGCCGGTAAGATCCGAATCTTCTCTATATGAAAAGCGCCCAGCTTCTTTCCATCTTTGTCGAATAATTGCACCGAAACCTGCGGCGAAAGCCAACGCTCGCCGGAATTTTTAATATCCAACTGTAAAATGTACCTCCCATTCTCGGCAATTAGTCTTTTATCTAGGAATTCAATCCGGCGGGTCCCGGTATCTTCAATATTGGTTATTATTTGCACCCCATAACGGATAACAGCTTGTAAGCCTAATACCGCTTTCCCTTTTTGGCCAGGAAGCGGAGGCGTATCATCCTCCACTGGCTCAACCATAATCATACTCCAATAAGTGCCACATAGGCTTTTGTTGTTGGGCACTTCCACATTGTAGTTAACAGTAGCGGCATCATTTGCCGGAATGGTCACGAAATTCGGGCTTAGTTTGATCCACTTGGCATTTGACATCGGGGCGGTCCCAGGATTTCCGTAAATATTGGTCCCATCCGCATAAAAAAGGTAATCGGTTTGATAAATTTTTACCTTGCACACTGTATCGCCGGTATTTTTAATCAGAATCATCCCAGAATATTTTTCACCGTAACCGGCGACTTTTTCCTGGGTGAGTTCGCCCAGTACCCGGATGCTCCCAAGCGCAGACATATCATGGCTCCAAAGCAAAATGAAAATTGCGACGATTAGTAAGGAATGGAACCGGGAATATTTAACCATTAAGATTTCCTCCTAAGGAATATCCACCAAGGTAAATGTAACAGCGGAACAATAAAGACCGGGATTGGTTTTAACCGACATTCCGCTTAATTGGTATTGAATCGTGATATTACTGTGATCACCGGAACCACTGAAAAAAGTTTTGGGGGAGGCGCCTACCTCAACCGGACTGGTCCCTCCGGAAATGGTGGCCCCGGGAGCGTAGACACCATCGGAGGTTCGCAACACCGAGATTACCAGGTTGACGTTGTCCCAAAAACTATCCGTGCGGCTGACCTCGACCCGCCAGCGTTCGTGATTACTATTACATTTGCTGATGGTTAAGATGGTGGCGTTAACGGCGCTTTGGTAAGTGCTAATCAAGTCGGAACCGGCGCCGGAGATTAAGTTGGAGGAATTTACCGGTTGAATCCAGCCAATTCCGGAAACAGTCAGTTTTTGTCCCGCTTCAACGCCGGATAAAAACAGCAATATAAAGATGCTGCTAAGCATTACCCCTAAAAAATACTTTCTAAAATTCCTTTTTCGGTTCATCTTTCCCACCCGCCTAATTTAACAGCCTGAACTGGATTCGACCCGGATTAGGAATTCCGGCTAGTTTGTAACCGTAAAAGTAACCACCCTTGTGGAAGAGGCAATGACACCGGCCGCGACAGCGCAGGAAAATTTATAGGTGATGGTTTTTCCCGAGGTAGCCACTTTGGAAATCCCGGTTACCAAGTCCGCCGGGACTATAGAAAGTGAAACATCCCCTAAACTTACGGCTCCAGGCGGCGCGGCCAAACACACTTTTAAATAGGTATTGCCGGGCATGGCCTTGTCCAACACTCCGGTGATCTTTTTATTGGATTCATTGGTAGTGAGGTTATAGGTAGTGTTGGCCACTATCACCGGATTTGGTTGTGAACCGGGAGCAGCCGAATTGATTATCATTGCGGTGGGGTTACCGCTAGTGATAAATTCGGTAACGGCCGCCACCGGAATCGTAATTATTTGGGTAACGCTAGTTTTGGCCAAAGCAAAATAATTTGTATCAAAAACCGCTAGAGATATTAAGCTCACTACTGCTAAAATCAAACCCCGCCTATTCATAAAAGAGATCCTTTCTCAAGTTAAACGAATAAAACCCTTAAACCATAATTCATTAGCCAAGGGTTTTATTCATTACTCAGTAGCCTTAGGAACTGCTTCCCGTAAAAATTTAAATTACTCCCTAGTCGGTAACTGTTAAGGTTACTATCCTGCTGGTTGACGGGATCACGCCGGCAGCAACAGTCGCCGAGAAAGTATAGGTAATAGTTTTACCGGACTCGGCCACTTTGGTAATCCCGGTTACCAGATCAGCCGCTACATTGGATAACTCTACATTTCCACTACTGGTTGCTCCGGATGGCGCCGCCAAATTGATCTTTAAAGAAGTGTTGGCAGGCATTGGGTTGTCCAGAACTCCGGTAATCTTTTTGGCAGACTGATTGGTGGAAATTGCATAAGTAGTAGCAGAATTAACGGCGTCGGTCGGTTGAAAACCGGCGATGGCTGAATTGATAACCAAAGCGGCTGGACTGCCGCTGGTCGCAATCTCATTGATCGCCGTAACCTGAAAAGTTACGGTTTGATTGCTAGTATTTCCAGCCAGTGTTAAACTGCTGATACAGAACAATGCCACTAAACCAATGATAGCTAAAAATTTGACTCTCCTCATTGTCTTCAACTCCTTCGATACTTTCGTATCAAAAAAATTAAAAACAACTTCTTTCGGTGGCCCGGCTATCTTGCCAGATAATAAATATTCAACTACCAACTATCCGGTTTAGATCCGTAGCTTTGCGTCATCAGTTTTCACTGAATTTGCCCTTATCGGTTTAGTTGCTCTTTTGTAACATTTTATTACTAAATTTGAATAATGTCAAGTTTTAGCCTAAATTCCAGTAAACCCCAGTCATAAAAATGGAGGCTCGGAAACCTCCACTTATGCCGTTATAATTAATCTAATCCGCGGATTTGCAATTCAAAGCGAATGTCTTCCGAATTTTATCTGGGCCTCGAAAAAGCCTCAAAGCAAACCGAGATTTTTTAACGCCTCTTGTAAAACCTTGATTTCATTGGCATTGGCATCGATCAGCGGCAGGCGAAGCCCTCCGACTTTAAAACCAAGTAAGTTACAGGCTGCTTTCACCATGATCGGATTGGTGTTCATAAACAAGCAGCGGATGAGCGGTGCTATTTCTGT
>JBLNCU010000020.1:0-3168 GCA_050260935.1 Bacillota bacterium | reverse complement strand
TCAACAATCATAACGGCTACATTAATGTTGAATCGGAAGTTGGCGTGGGGACTACTTTTTACATCTACCTGCCTGCTGTAACAGGAGAGATAATCCTTGAGACCCCGGCCGATAAAATCTGCTCCCCCGGGGATGGCCGGATCTTGATAATGGAGGATGAAGAGGTTATTAGAAACGCTGCCGGGGAAATGTTGCATGAAATTGGGTATCAGGTGACTTACGCCGGGGATGGTATTGAAGCGATTCAGCTTTATCTTCAGGCCAAAAAAAACGGCGCCCCTTTTGATGCGGTTATCATCGATTTAACGGTACCGGGCGGGCTGGGCGGAAAAGATACGGTCCAGGAATTGCTGAAACATGATCCCGGTGTCAAATCCATCGTTTCCAGTGGTTATTCTAATGATCCCATTATGGCAAATTATAAGGAATACGGTTTCTGCGGCATGGTGGTTAAACCATACAAGATTGAAGAATTAAGCAAGGTTTTGCAGAGCGTGATTAGGAGAAATCAGTCGCCGGCCTGAAAGGATTCAGAATTAGGGATTCGGGAGCCAACTAGTGTTTTAAGTGGCCTCTAAATTTAGTCACGGAGGCCTGAGACACAGGGAAAAGATGTTTAAATCAACCGTTCTTGAAAGTGAGCCTTGAAAATTATAAAACAACAAAGGAGAAAGGTATTTGCAACCGGCAGATTTTAAACTGGAACGTTATTTCGCGAAGTACGAGTTTGAAGTGGAATGCCTCTTAAGCGCCTCCGACTGCGAGAGCTTTCCTCTGGAAGAACTATTGGAATTGGCGGACCAGGACGGTGAAAAGCTATGGCGGGAATTGAAGCTGGGCTATACGGAATCAAAGGGGAATCCCTTATTGCGGGCGGAGATCGCCAAGCTTTATCATGGCATATCCCCGGAAGACTTATTGGTGCTGGCGCCGGAAGAAGGGATTTTTATAGCTTTGAACTCCCTCTTAAAGCCCGGTTTGGAAGTGATAGCCACTTTTCCGGCCTATCAGTCCTTATTGGAACTCCCGAAGGCTTTGGGCTGTTCGGTTGTTAAATGGGACCTCGAGTTCAATGGCTCAAAGTGGGAGATCAATATCGATTGGCTAGAAAGAAATCTTACCGAAAAAACGGCGGCCTTGTTGATCAATTTTCCCCATAATCCGACGGGATTTTTACCTTCAAAGACGGAATTGGACCGGATACTCCATTTGGCGAAGGAACATGACTTGTATGTTTTTTCCGATGAAATGTACTGGTTATCCGAATATGATCCCGGTGGGAGATTGCCGTCGGTAGCCGATACCTACGAAAAGGGGATCTCCCTGTTCGGCCTCTCCAAGACCTTTGGACTGCCTGGGTTACGAATTGGTTGGCTGGCGACCCGGGATCGGGATTTGTTGCGAAGGATTGCCGGTTTTAAAGATTACACGACCATCTGTAACAGCGCTCCCAGTGAGGTGTTGGCCTTTATTGCTTTACGGGCCGGGGAACTGATTATTGAACGGAACCTGGAGATTATCAGGAATAATATTAAGCTAGCCGGGGATTTCTTCGAAAAACACCGGGACTTATTTGGTTGGGCACCTCCAAAAGCCGGATCAGTGGCTTTTCCTGAGCTAAAGGCCGATGTCCCGGTGGAAAAATTCTGTGCTGAGGTGGTAAAAGAGAAAAGTTTGATGATCCTGCCGGGGACAGTCTTTGATTTTCCCGGTAACCACTTCCGGCTCGGTCTGGGCCGCCGGAATTTTTCCTCCGGTCTTAACAGGCTAACCGAATATTTAAACGACTCCGGCCTTAAGTAGGATTTTCTGAAAATAACCCAACGGGCATAATTTGCCGCCTTCCGGCGCAAGCTGTTTAACAGAGAATGATTATTGGGGGAAGGCTTATGTTTCAGGAAAAGCGGCGTCGTGAGAGGTTAAACACATACATTCCCGCTGAACTTATAGTTGTTGAGGGAGCGCAACGATTATGCGATTATTTTGAGGGGCTGCGGGAAGATCGAACCGGGCCCGTTGGAGCCGAACCCAGAAAATTATGGGGCTGCATCGACAATTTGAGTGAAAACGGGATGAGGATTGTTTCTGTTGATTTATTGCCACCCGGGGCCAGGATTAGCTCTAACTTTACAGTATTGGGAGATCAGGTCCTTTCCCCGGGGGCTGTTTTGATTTACAGTAGAATAGATGGGTCTTTGCATTATTATGGATTCCGGTTTTCATTATTGGTTGAAAATGAGCAAGCGGTCTTAAAACGCTTTCTCCGGGAGCTAGCCGCAGAAACCAACCCCAAGGAACTTACAGGAGCTCGCTATTAAAAAAAAAAAAACGGGCCGCTTAAACCAGGCCCGTTTTTTTTAACTTTAGGAAATTACAGCCTATTCTTTGGTAAAATGAAACCGATTTAAATCTTAATCACAATACAGGGTCCCAGGATATCGGGCCCGGTATGACAGGCAATAACCGGTGACAGTTTTACCAAGCGAACCGGCGTCTCCAGGATTTTTTCCATTTCGCCGGCGTATTCCCGCGCTTCCTCCAGATTATCGCCGTAATGGAGGGCCGCTTTCTCAACACCGGGAGCGGCTTGTTCTTTAATTATCTCTAAGACTCTGGCTTTAGCAGCCTTTAAAGTGCGGACTTTTTCGTAAGCGGTCATTAAACCTGCCGGATCAAACCAGATGATCGGCTTGATTTGGATTAAAGAGCCAATCAGGGCTTCCGCGCCGTTCAACCGGCCGCCCTCGTATAAATAACGGAGCGATTCCACTACAAAAAAGACTTTGGTGCGGGCGCGGGCCATCTCAAGGTCCTTGACTATATCAGCGCGGCTAAGGCCCTGTTTAGCCAGTTCAGCGGCACGGACAGCCAAGGCGGCCTGGCCAAAACCGGACTGATAAGAGTCGATTAAAGAAATTTTATCGGTATTCAATATATCCTTAGCCAGGCCGGCGGAGTTAATGGTCCCGGAGATCTTTTGGGAAAGGGTGACGCAGATTATTTCATCCCCGGCCTCAATAACCGGTCTGAATACTTCTAGGAAAGAATTCGGGTCCGGCTGGGAGGTTGCAAATTTTACCCCCTGCCGCTGAGCTTGATAGAATTGTTCATAGGCCATCTCCACCAGCTCTTTTTTTACGGTATCTCCCTGGCGGATATAAAGGGATA